>JALHUR010000065.1 GCA_022867325.1 Candidatus Aminicenantota bacterium
CGAAGGCCGGCCAGGTGAACCACCACGAACTCATCTTCGCGTCCATGAGGACGAGCTTCCCGGTGACGTCTCCGGCCGAGTCGAAGTCGGACGCCGTGCCGCCCTTGACGTAGACGATGGGCGCGGTGACGCCTCCCTCCGGTGTCGGCGGAACGCCCGCGATGGTCGAAGCGGCCATTATGCGGCCCCCGACGGTGACGCTCGCCTTCTCGAACTCGAACACGTCGACCGGGACCGGCTCGAGGCGCACATGGCTGAGTCCCATGGCCCGCATCTCGGCCGCCACCCGGTCCCCGACGGCACGCTCCGCCGGGGTCCCGGCCCAGCGGAAGCCGAGATCTGGATTCGTGCCGAGCGAGCAGAAATATGTCACGAGCCCCTGTGGGTAGCCTTCAGCGAACAGTTTGTCGACGGCCCTGTCGAACGCCGCAGTCCCGGCCGTGTCTTCCGCCGGAGCCGGCAGGACGATCAAAAGAATGAGGGAAAAAAGAAGCCGTTGAAGTCGTTTCACGGTCACCTTGGCCGCCATTCAATCCTCCCGTTCCTTCCCGAACCGATGTTCGATGACGATCCGATCAGCAACGCGAAAATCGAAAACGCCCTTGACTGCGATTTCGATTCGATCATGGACGCTCTCCCTGTTCGCGACCATTTTAGCCGCTCCGATGCCCAAAATCCAATCAATTCCTTCGGGATCGCCGCGATCTGCAGGGCATAATTGGACGAGATCATGAAAGCAAAGATGGCATCGAAAAAGAAGGTCCGGTTGGCATAGACCCTCTCGATGTTCAATTCCGGTTTCGGAAGGCTGGAAAAGAACCCGATGAATCCCGGTAGAAGTAAGAGCCCGAAATAACGGGGCTATTTCAAAACGTCCCTTAAATTAGCTCGTAACGAATGAGACAGACGTCGTCTCCCTTCATTATGTTCTTGAGGCTCGTCGATCTCATTTTGGGATTGAAGGCTTTGGCCATGGCATCGGTGCCGGAACATTCAAGAGCGTAACCGAGATCGGCAGCCTTCATTTCCGCCCAGATCTTGGCAGGGAGGCATTGCGTAACCTTCATCTCGTAGACATTTTCCGTCTTTTCAGCGGTTTCATAGGCAAGAGCCTTATTGTAAGGCGGCATTCCCAGCACGTTCTCCCACATACCCGCGAAAGTCTTCATGTCTCTCTTGGGCAGGTCCTTGGCCATGGACGCGATCATCAGGGCTCCGCCCTCAGCCGAAGCTTCTGTCAGGTTCCTGACGAGTCTCTCTCTGCCGATATCCTTCGCCAGGAATTGAAGGGCGGGAACGAACATTCCGTAGAAGAACCGGAAGATTTCCTCAGTCGTCATTCCCGGGTTTTGCGAGAATTTGCTCTCCTGGCCGGAAACGAACGGCAGGCCGGCCGATCCCGGAAACGCCAGCAGACTCTTGCACCCCAGGCAGGCGATCGTCCCCATTGGCAGGGCCGTCGTCAGAAATCGCCTGCGGCCTGAATCAAGCTTTTTTTCAGACATCGTCTCCCTCCTTAAAATTTGGCATCTCCCATCTATCGAATCCTATGAGGATCGGACATGCCGAATCGTCGGCACGAATCCTCTTCTCATTAACATATAATATCAGTCGCCGTTGGCGCCTTGTCAAGGGCTTGGTGAACTAAATATTACTGTTGCCCTCATTTACGGCCTATTTTTTTTATCGTTCCTAGAGCCGCCCAACCAAATCCGTTCTCACTTCGCATCGTCGCCAGAAGACCTGGCCGACCGTTAACGCTCGGCCAGGCGAATGGGAACGGCTTCCTGGATATCGATCCTGGTCAGGAAAGCACACCTGTCGATTTTCTTGACGCCGGCCGCCGCGAGCACGGCCTGCCCAACCGCCATCATTTATTTTTATTGATCTCTTCCCGGAGTTTGACCGCTAATTTTCCGGGGTGGTGCCGGCAAAAATATTCGATCTGGCTCGCCGAACGGTGGGCCTTGAAATATGTCCAGCCCCCGGCCATAAGCCGCCGCTCATGGACCTCGTGGAGAAGGACGTATCGGATCTCTTTCAGCTGGAGGTCATCG
>JALHUR010000066.1 GCA_022867325.1 Candidatus Aminicenantota bacterium
CTGTAGAGCTTCAGTCTTACGGGGAGGAGAAGTCATGAAAAACAAGAAAGGCTCCGGGTTTCGGACGGCATTTGTCCTCTTCTGCTTCGCGGCGACCATCGCGTCCCTGGTCGTGGCCCGTCCGCCCATGACCAAGCTCTGGGTGACGCTCCCGGTCGTGCTGGGATTCGTTTTCTACCTTGTCGCCTCGGTCGCGCTCCAGGTCGCCCACTCCGGCGACGGCCGCCCCCTTTTCGAGCTCGCCGTCGTCACGGCCTATCCTTTTCTTGTCTATCTCCTGGTTTTCCGGCGTTTGGACGTCGGCAGCGGCTCGTTCTGGGCCTTCCCCGGCGTTTTTTATTTTCTGATGATCACTGGAGGCTTTATACTGGGCACCGTTCTCTCGCCCTTGCTGGCCCGGCGCAAGGGCCATTCCTGGGCGGCGATCGGGGATACGGTCTGGACAGGCCTCGAGTTCCTCAAAGGCCAGAAACTCTTCGGATCGGCCCTTATCGTGCTCCCCGCCCTGCTCATCTCGCTGGCCGGGGCGGCCCTTTATTTCTCCTCCAAGCTCTGGGTACTCAAGACCTACCAGAAGGCCGAGTTGTTTGTGTTGTTGGCCATCGGCACGTCTGTAGTCATCTTCTTTACCTTCAAACACACGGTTTTTGGAATGGTGTCTCCAGGAGATAAAGCAGGCAGGCTGAATTCGCCAGAATCAAATAGGTCATGAGCTTATCCACCCCGACGAGAGGGATCAAGATCGAAGAAGCGGCCAGCGCGCCCAGGAACGAGCCGAGAAGGTCCAGGCCGTAGCCGGTTCCCAAGCGTTCCTGATTCTTGAGGTACAAACGGTTCGCGGCCACGAAAAGCCATCCGCTCAGGAACCCGAATCCGGCCAGGAGGCCGACCAGAAGGCCGGCCGACGGCGCTCCCCGCAAGGAAAGGGAGAAGGCCGCAAGGATCAGGATGAAGCCTCCCTGAGAGGCCGTGACGTCGGCAAGACTTTCCCGCCTCCGCAGGCGGCCCGCAAACGCTCCCGCCGCGAGCCCGGCCATGAACGAGGTCAGGAGCAGCGCCACCCGGCCGTAAACGCTGCCGAAATAAATCTGGAAGGCCAGGATGACGGCGATCTCGAAGACAATGGAGGTCACCCCCATGACGGCAACCGGAATGAGGAAGACGCCGGACCGGCTCCGGCGGCGCCGGGCGACGGCGAGGCCCGCCACGAATAGGATCAGGGGCAGGTCGAGAAGCCAGAAAGACGGCAGCTTAGCCAGCCATTTGAGTAGTGAAGCCTCCGCCCCGCGGAACTGAGTGCTCCACAAAACCGAGCTGAAATAATAGGAGAGGGGTCTGAGGTCGGCATTGATGCGGGGCGCGGCGCCACGAAGGGCGTCTTCAAGATAGGCCCGACGCATAGGGCTGAGCCGGGCCGATAGGAGGGCGGGCCTGATAAAGACATTCTCGAATCCGGCCGCCTCGATCCTGCGTCCCAGCTCGTTCGGGTCGAGTGTCAGCGGCCCGGCCGAGGCGAGAAAAATATTCGTATCGCCGGGGACGATCGCGACTTGGGCGAAGACGGACGTCAGGGTCGTCCGCAGCGTCCCCAGAAATTTCTGGAGCTCCCGTCCGATGTAATTTTCGGCGGAGGGGACCCGGAAGCCGAAGACGCCGTCCGGGGCGAGGCGCGCCCGGACCAGGGCGAAGAACTCCCGCGTGTAAAACCGGTTGACCTGAGCGGTGGCCGGCTCGGGAAGGTCGAGGAGGACCGCGTCGAAGCCGCCGCTCGTCCGTCCCAGGAAGGCGCGCCCATCCTCGGCGTGGATGCGGACTCTCGGGTCGGCCAGCGCCTTCCGCTCCTCATCGGGAAGGTGTTTCCGGGACAGGCGGATGATCTCCGGGTCGAGCTCGACGTATTCGATCCGAGCCCTCGGATACTTGAGGGCCTGCCTCAGGTTTCCGCCGGCCCCGCCGCCGATGAGCAGGACCCTCTCCGCGGCCGGCCTCTGAAGCAGCGCGAAGTGAACCGCCTCCTCGGCCGAGGCCGGGTCCGGGTACGAGTAGACCTTGAGCTTGTTGGAATAGAGCGTCACCTGTTCGGCCGCCTTGACGACCTGGAGCTTGCCGTAGGGCGTGTCGCGGGATTCGACGAGTTCGAAAGGCTTCCATTCGATCCTTTGGCTCGGCGCGTCCATGAGGGCGAACGCAACCAGGCCGCCCCAGGCCGCGAGGGCGAGCGCGACGGTTTTTCTGTTCGGAAAGGACAGGACGGTCAGGAGCGCGATCACGGCTCCCAGCAAAGCCGTTCCCATCCAGTTGGAGACGCGCGGAATCAGGATGAAGTGGAGGACCAGCCCGGCCGCCGCCGCTCCCAGGGATTCGACGAGGTAGACCCGGCTCAGATCGCCGCCCAACCTCCGGGCGTTCGCGACGAACAGAAGGCCGAGCGGAAGACTCGTCACCAGCGCGAGCCCCAACGCGAACAGAAGGACCGGGCCGAGGCCGACCATCTCGCCGGGTAAGATCCCTAGAAGAAAACGGGAAAAACGCAGCGCGGCCAATCCCGCTGGAAAGATCAGGACCAATCCCAGGTAGCCATAGGGAATCCGCTCGGGCTTGATCCGCCACCGATTCCCGAGAAGGCTTCCGACGCCTCCCCCCAAGAGCCAGGAGGCGAGGACGAGTCCGTAGGTCATTTCGTTTCCGTAGAACTGGGCGGCGAATTCGCGGAGCAGGATGATTTGGCAGGTCGTGGCCAGGCCGCCGAGCAGGAAGGCGGGAAGGGACGCCATCAGCCCCAAACCCCGGGGATGACCGTCCGGCAGGACGGGCAGCGGCCGTCCTTGATCTCGTTCCCGCGGATGTCGAAGGCGTAGCGCTCGACGAGGAGGCGCCGGCAGTTCGGGCAGGTCGTATTCTCGCCCTGCTGGCCCGGAACGTTGCCGATATACACGTAGCGAAGCCCTTCTTCCAATGCGGCCGCCCGGGCCTTCTCGAGAGTCGAGACCGGAGTCGGCGGCAGGTTCTTGATCAGGTACATGGGCTGGAAGCGCGAAAAATGAACCGGAACATCGGGCCCGGCCTCCGTCTTGATCCAGCGGGCCATGTCGCGGATCTCGGCGGGATCGTCGTTGAGCGAAGGGATCACCAGGTAAACGATCTCGAGCCAGACCTTGCTCGCCGCGATCGTCTTGATGGCATCCAGGACGGGTTTGAGCTCGCCGCGGACGTAGTGGGTGTAGAAGTCCTGCCGGAAGGCCTTGAGGTCGACCTTGACGGCGTCGACGACCTTGAGGAGCTCCCGGAGCGGTTCGGAATTGATATGGCCGGCCGTGACGACGGCGCTGCGGAGGCCAAGACGGCGGCCCTCGACGGCCGCGTCGTACATATATTCGTAGAAGACGACGGGCTCCGAGTACGTATAGGCGATCGAAGCGCATCCCGCCCGGCGGGCGGCCTCGGCCACTTGGGCGGGCGGGAGGTCGACGTGCCTTATCTGTTCGGGCCGGACCTGGGAGATCTCCCAGTTCTGGCAGAACTTGCAGTTGACGTTGCAGCCGGCCGAGGCGATCGAGAAGGCCGTCGTCCCGGGCAGGAAGTGGAAGAAGGGCTTCTTTTCGATCGGGTCGACATTCGCCGAACAGGCTTTTCCGTAGACGAGCGTATAGTAGGTTCCGTCCCGGTTTTCCCGGACGCCGCAGTAACCGCGTTCCTTATCGCCGAGCCGGCAGTTCCGGGGACAGAGGTTGCATTCGATCTCGCGGTCCGGAAGCTTCTTGTAGAAGCGGGCTTCGACCATGGACAGGTTGGACGTTTCGCCGAAGGCGTAGAGCTCTTCGAGAAATGGGCCGGCTTGGGCGCCGAGAGCGAGCCCGGTTCCGGCCGCCGTGCGCAGAAATTGGCGCCGTTTCATGGTTGTCAGGCCTCCTCCTCGACGACTTCGATCGCGGCCGAGTCCGCCTCGCCCAATCCCATCGATTCCGCGGACTGGAGATAGCGGGGTTCGCGGCCGTCCTCTGTCAGGGAAGGGAGACCTTGAGCGCCCCGGAGCCGTTCGATCATCCTCCAGCCGACCGCGTCGGTCGCGACCGGATCGAGGCCGAAGACGAGCGTCTCGCTCTTGGCGGCCCAGCGGGCATGATAGGAGGGCCCCCGGTGGAACTGGACGACCATGGCGTCGAGGACGGTCAGCCGGTGCCGATCCTTGATTTGGGGGGCGGCGAAGACTTCGGCCACGAAAGGATCGCAGTGGGCGTCATGGTATTTGTTGGGATTATGGATGGCCCCGAAATAATTCTTCATGCCGGCCGTGACGCCGGCCAGTCCGTGGTCCTTGAGGATGGCCAGGCTGACCGAGGCCGTCGCGAACCGGCTCTGGATCGAGGCGAACAGGCTTCCGATATTCCCCCGCGCATAGAGCTCGTCATCGTATCCAGACCCGTCCGTGTCCGTCCCGTAGATTTTAGTGCCGCTCGCCCCCAAGCTGAGGCTGTAGCCGGCGTCTTTGAGCTCCCGGTTGGTCCGGTCCCAGATGAGAACGCTCTTTTCGGAGACTCCCGCTCCCTTGAGGGCTCCGGCCAGCCCCAGCGCGACCTCGGGCCGGGTCGAAAGCTTCCGGCCCCCGATCGTGTTGATCTTGATCCCGACCCGGTCGGCCGGGGCGAAGATCCGCCCTATCCCTTCGGCCAGGGAGGACGCTCCGGTCAGGGCCCGAATGCCCCGTTCGTACATGCGGAGGAGGCGGGTTTCGTCGATATCGCCCGAGTTGTTGAGGACGCCTCGGGCTTTAACAACGACGACCTTCGGCTTGGCCATTCCCTATCGAAACTACTCTTGTCTCCGGGACTTGTCAAACCCTCGACACTCATAGGCCGTTAGCACGGCCTCATGAGTGCTGCAAGGCTGCTCCCCAGCCATAAGGCGGGGTCTAGTATAGGGTTGACCCTGAGCCGCGCTTTACATCCTCTAATTTAAAAGACAGAACTCAGCGACGGCGAACGGGTCAACGCGAGGGGGGGGCGCGACGCGACGGGCGGAGCAGTGGACAAGGAGCCGCCGACAGGGGTACATTAGAACCCGGGCTCGATGCCCAAGGAGTCGGACCATGAACGTTCCTGGTAGGTTAGCGGCGGTTGCGGCCGTCCTCGGACTCGTCCTTCTGTCCGCGCCGTTCACGGGCGCGTTGGCATCCTCTCCGCCGGACGGGCCGGTTCCGGCCGCCGAATTGAACCGGCTCCTGCCGGTCTTATCCGGGTGGCATCACAGCGAAGAACCGCGCTCTTTCCGGCCCGAAAGCCTTTTCGAGTACATCGACGGAGGGGCGGAGGCCTACCTGAGCTACGATTTCAAAGAGCTCGTAGTGGGCCAGTATGCGGCCGACGCCTCCAAGGCCTCCGTCACCGTCGAAATCTACGATATGGGGACCGCCCTGAACGCTTACGGCATCTACGGCGCCGAACGCTTTGCGGAGAGCCGCTTCCTCGACGTCGGCAGCCAGGGCTATGCGGAGGAAGGCGTCCTGAATTTTCTCCACGGCCGCTTTTACGTCAAGCTTCTCTGCTTCGACTGCGAGGGAGACGGTTCGGCGACGCTCCTCGGATTCGCCCGGGATATCATCGTTAAATCGCCGGATGAACCCAAGGGTTTCCCGCCGCTCTTTCAGGCCTTGCCGCGTCCGGGCTTGGTCGCCAACAGCGAAAAATTCATCCTCCGCAACGTCCTCGGCTTCGCTTTCCTCCATGACGGTTACCTGGCGAGTTATAAAATCCAGGGCGCCGAGTTCGACGGCTTCATCGCCGCCGCCGCTTCGCCCGAAGAGGCCGAGGTCTCGCTCGGCCGCTACTTGGAATTCCAAACCAGGAATCGTTGGACGAAGAATCCCTTGGGAGAGGACATGCGGCTGGGGGGCCCCTCGGGCGACGTCCAATACTTGGGATGCCGCGGCCGCTTCCTGTTCGGGCTCATCAGGGGCAGGGGCGTCTCGGAAGAAACGGGCCGGGCCTTCCTGGCCGATATCC
>JALHUR010000067.1 GCA_022867325.1 Candidatus Aminicenantota bacterium
CAGCTTCTTGCGGACGGCCGCCTCGGGCGCGACCGGGCGGCCCGCCGCCGCCGGGCCGCCGATTTCGATCCCCAGCGAACCGTAGCGGCCGGCGTGGAGGCTGTGATGGGGCGTCAGCGCCTGGAGGGCGAAGGCCAGATCGGCGCCGTCCGGATTCTCCAGCGGCAGGATGACGATGTTCATCCGCTTGGGATAGTCCTGGTAGGCTTTATCCTTGACCAGGAGCTCGGCCAGTTTGAGGGAGTAATTGGTCGAGGAAACCTCGTTGGCATGCTGCCGTCCGCTGATCTGAAGCGTCGGCTTGAAGGTCATCAGCCGCGGGATGGAGACGTAGGAATCCCGGGGTGTTACGACCTCCACGACCGGGATGTCCCGGTCTTCGAAGGAGCGGCCGCCGGAATAGGCCTTGATTTCTCTAAGACGGCCGAGCCGCCGGACGATCTCCCACGTTTTTTCGTAGGATAGAATCTGGTCGGTCGGGACGATCGGCCCGGCCTCCTCGGGTTCCGGGGCGGGGCGGTCTTGGGGCGCGAGGCCGGGGATGGCCAGGACTTCATCTTTCTCCAGCTCTTTCGTCTTCAGCCGCAACGTTAAGGTCCGGAGGCCCGGATAGACGAACGAGCGGACCAGAAGGCCGCGGTCGTTGAGCTCCCGGTAGGATTGAAGCCAGTCGACGAGCGTCAGGTAATCGGCCTCGGTCTCGCAGTCGAGGACGGCCGTCAGATTTTCGAGGCGGTTCTGCCGGCCGTCGTAGATGAACGAGAGAAGCGGACCCGGCTTGACCTTGAGGCTCGGCCAGAGGACGGTCTTGGCGACCTCGTCACGGCCATTTTCTTTCCAGCGGAGGATGAGTTGGGGAGCGGCGGCCGGCCAATCCTCGAAGGTCACCCGGGCCCGGCCCGGCCGGCCCTCGAGCGAGGGATGGATGAGGGGAAGGACGTTGCCCGGAGCCGAGGAACGGGAGGTGTCTTCCGGAAGGTCCTTGTCGTCCGGGTCGAACCTGGTGATCCCCCTCAGATAATCCAACGTATCGAAGTAGATCTCGTCGTGGATGGCTTCGAGGGCGCTGACCATCTCCTCGTCCAGGCCGATCCGTTCGTCCGGCTCGCTGAGCCAGAGCTCGACTTGGAGCTTCTTGAAATAGGGCTGTTTGGAAAAAGTCGGCTCGCCCCCCGTTTTCTTGTAGATATGGCTGGCGACGATCGGCAGGACCTCGGACTGGTAGAAATCCCAGAACGTCTCGAGGTCGGTCGCGACCGGCCCATCGACGACGACCCGCTCTCCCTTCCGGACGCTGACCCATCCGGTCGTCGTCCGGACCGTCCCCCATTCGGGAAGGATCTTGAGGAACGGAATGTCTTTCGTCCGCGGGGAAAAAGACTGTTCGAGCAGGACGCCGCCGCGGCCGTCGAGGGCCAGGGCGTCATAGACGGGCGTCCCGGCCGGCTTCATCTCGAATTCGATCCGCTCCAGAGGGAGCCCGAGTTCGCGCGAAACGATTTCGTCGACCGGGTAGAGCTCCTGAAGCCAGCGCGACGGCTCGCTGTAAATGCGTTTGGAACGGCTGAAATCGTCCGGCTCCTGGGCCCAGCGTATGACGAGGCGGTCCACCGGTTTTCCCTTAAGGGCGGGCAGGACTTTTTCGGCGAGCCAGAAGAAACCCTGTTTATAGGCCGAGCCGACCTCGACCTCGGACGCCGGCCGGCCGGCCTTTTCGATCATGTCTTCGACCTGTTTCTTAATTTTTTGGCGGACGGGGTACGATTCGCTCAGCCCCAGGCTGACCTTGAGCGGCGATCGATCGTCCGGAGGAAGAGCGGCCAGGGCGTCGTTGACGGTTTTAAGAGCGGCATCGGCTTCCCAGGGGAAATCCTTGTCCTGGGCGAAAAGGACCGTCCCTTCTTTGAGGGAAACCGAAGAGACCTGGATCGATCCGGCCTTGAGGGATAAGGCGAGCGATTTCTTGACCCATTCCTCGTAGTCAGGGTTCTTGCGGGGAAGGGCCAGTTCGACACGCACGGACTCCAGGTCTTTATCGCGAAGGTCGGATACGGCCTTGGCCAGGGCCTTGTCGATGAACGCCTCGGCGCTTCCGTTGTCTCCTTTGAGGAATTTTTCCAGGTCGGCGGCGACATCGGCCAAGCCGGGAGCCCCTTCCCGATAATCGGTGAAATAGGGGAACGTCAGGCCCAGGAAAGAAAGAGCTTTATCGACGGCCGCGTCGTCGGCGCCGATGACCGCGAGCGCGTTGGACGTCCCGAACGCCTTGGGCACGACTTGGACGGAGGCCTGGGCGTTATCGAGCGGAGGGACCTTGAGTTTGCCCGTCCGGATGAGCTCCTGGCTCAGGGCGTTGTATCCCACCAGAACGGGGGCCGCCAAGTCTTTCTTGTGCTCGACTTCCCGGTCGAGAATAACGAGGGGAAAGGAAGCTCCGGCCGTATCGAGGACGAGGCGGGAGGCGAGCTGAGGAAGGTTTCTCAGGCTCTGGGCGCCGGGGACGACGATCGACGTTTCGACATCGTCGGGGACGGTGTCCTTGTCGACATCGCCGTAAACGCCCCGGGTCGAAAGAAAGGAGATAAGGTCGAAGTCTTTGCCTTTGAGATCGCGGCGGGGCGCCTCCTTGAATCCCGGCGTCAGCATCCGGCGCGGGAGTCCAAGCCGCGGAAGGTCGATCGAGAGGTTGTTTTTCCCGTAGCGGAGATTAAGCCCGATCGAAGCGCAGCCCGGGTAGCACAGGACGCTTGTCCGGATCCCCTTGGCTCTTTGGTCGCGGAGAAGCCCCAGGGCCTTGAACGCCTTCTCCTGATCCCCGTCGTCGGTGAAATGGACCTCGACGGCGAGCCGCTTGATCCCCCCGGTCTGGAAAAAGAAGGTCCGCCCCAGGTCGCCCGGGACGTCGCTCAACGGGAATTCGTAGAGCGCCGATGTGATCAGGGTTTTCTGGAGGTGGATGCCTTCCTCGCCCAGGAAGCGCTCGAGGTCCTTCTCGAGCGAGAAGAGGGTCGGACCGTCCTCGCGGCCCCAAACGTCCCAAAAATAGGGCCAACGCAGGAAGAAGGCGCGGCCGGTCTGGAGGAGGGCTTCCTCGGAGCCTCCGATGACCGCGATCCCTCTTCTCCGGTTCTTGGTCGAGAACACGAAAACCAAGCCCGGGTTTGCGGTCAGGGCCGCGGCCGCCGCCCCGCCCTCTTTAAAAATCTCTTTAACGGCGGACGCCCCGGACCCGATGAAAATGAGGTTATCGAGACCCTGGCCCTTGCCCAGGTCCGATTCCCTCTTGACGAGCGTCATGTCGACGGACAGGCTCTCCAGGTTGGCCCGGGCGGCGATATCCGAGGCCAGGGCCATCTCGACCGCCGTCGGCTCGTCGGGGATCACGATTTGGAGCACGACCCGATCGGGCCATCCGTCGCCGTCCGTATCCCTGAGGCTCTTCCCGGACAGGAAAACATGGGACAAGCTCGAGATCTCCGCGAATCCGGCCTGGAGGGCGATGAATAGCAGTAAAGCCGCCGTCCCGATTTTTTTCATGTCTGACTCCTTGCCGCGGGCGATGCTTCCGTCATTGTCTCGTCTCGGCTAAAAGAGGCCGAGAAGACCGCCGGTGTGCCAGAAGAGGATGCTCTGCCCGCGGCCGAAGACGCCGCGGCGGGCATAATCCAGGAACGCGGCGGCGCCTTTGCTGGTGTAAACCGGATCGAGGAGAATGCCTTCCAAGCGGGCGAACAAACGGGCCGCTTCTTCGGATTCCGGGGTCGAAACGCCGTAGCCCGGTCCGCGGAAGCGATCCTCGACTTCGAGCTCCTCGTCCCCGACCGGGATCTTCGAACCCAGACGGACGAGGAGGGGCCGGAGGGCGGAGAGGATGTTGGCCCGGACGGCCTCGATCGGGTCGTCGGGGCTGACGCCGATAATCCGGAGCGGGGAGCGGCCGAAGAGCCGCCGGCCCGCTTCGAGTCCGGCCTGGGTTCCTCCCGACGAGCTGGAGATAAAGACGGCGGAGAGCCGGATCCCCGACTTTTTCGTCTGCCCGAGGAGTTCGAGAAAAGCCGTCACGAAACCCAGGGCGCCGACCGCGTTCGAGGCGCCGAGGGGAATCCGGTAGACGCGGCCGCCTCTCGCTTCGAGGCCGGCGGCGATCTCCTCCATTCGGACGGTACGCTCCTCGCGGGAACCGACAAGATGGATTTCCGCGCCCATCCGCTCCGAGACCAGAAAATTTCCGCGTCGCGGGAGCGGGGCCTCGCCGTTGAGGACGAGGATGCAGGGCATCCCCAACCGCCGGGCGACCATGGCCGTGATCCGGGCATGGTTGGACTGGACCGAGCCGACCGTGATGACGGCGTCCGCCTTCCGTCTCCGGGCTTCGGCCAGGGCGTATTCGAGTTTCCTGAGCTTGTTGCCGCCGGCCAGGAATCCCAGGTCGTCATCCCGCTTGATGAAGAGGCGGGGGGCGAGGCCGAGAATTTTCCGGATCCGTCCGCATTCCTCGATCGGAGTCGGAAGGTTCGCCAGGGAAAGTCTGGGGATGGACAGAAAACGCTTCAGGGTCGCTTTTTGTGATGACATGGCTCCTCTTATTTATACATTCACAAGCTCGGACGATTCAAGATATAATTCCGCGTTCCAACCGCACCGGCTCGGTTCCTTGACACGTTCGCAGAGCCTCAGTGTCACCCCGAACGACCCCCGCCTTATGGCAGGGGGTCGAGGGGTTGACAGAATAAGCTTATTCGGGTATGGTAAGGCCTCGTAAAGTATGAGCGCCTACCATAAGTTGTATTATAAATGGATTGATACAATATATTGAATATTTTTCTTGACAAACAGCCTTAGATAAACATAGAATAATCGCAGAACCAAGGCAGAAAAGGGCGTCTCTTAAGCGCGGCGGGCTATAACAGGCTTATATAAAAAGACTTAGAATGAAAAGGTATATACGCAGAATCAGGTACTTCTTCATCGCCTTCCTGGCGCTCTTCTTCTTCGGCGGGCGTCCGGTCGAATTCGGCAAGGAAAACTCATTCTTCCACGGCTTCCTCATTCCCAATCCTATCATCAAGGTCGGGCTGGGGGTCAACCTGAGCGATATCGAAATCGCTTCCTCCTCGGGGATGAAGGTTTACGAAGTCAACAGGGACTACCGGCTGGTCTCGGAGGACGCTCAGGAGGTCCGCATCAAGGGGCGGCGAGAGAAGCTTTCCGAGAAATTCGTCATCCTGATCGGATACGCTCAAGAGAAGAAAGAGGCCGAACAACTGGCGCGGGAGCTCAAGGACAAGATCGGCCGGAATGTCTATGTCGAGGAAAACAAAAGGAATGATCTGGACGGGCCGTTCCAAATCAAGGTCGGCGACTTTTTGACCAGGGGAGATGCCCTGGCTTTCATCAAAGAGCTGAACGCGGCCGGATTGGCCGAGGCCTGGATCCTGACCGAGGATGTCACGGTCGAGGAATCCAAGCCCCTCTGGATTTTGGTCAACGACCGGCTCCAGAATCTGACCGAGGAGACCGTCCTTTACTTCATCCCCGCCAGCCGGGAGAGCTTCTTGAGCTTCAACGGAAGGAGCTACAGGGGCATCTTTATTCTCAAGTCCAGCAAGAAAGGGATGGTCCTGATCAACCTCCTCAACGTCGAGGACTACCTGAAAGGGGTTGTTCCCAACGAGCTTTCGCCCTACGGTTTCAACGAGATCGAAGCCCTCAAGGCCCAAGCCGTGGCGGCCAGGACCTACGCCATCAAGAACCTCGGCGAGAACGCGGAGCTCGGATTCGACCTTTGGGATACGGCCAGATCCCAGGTCTACCGGGGAATCGGAAGCGAACATCCTTCAAGCAGCCGGGCCGTGGACGAGACCGGCGGAGAGGTTGTACTCTACCGGGGGGCGCTCATCAACGCTCTTTATACGAGCACGTGCGGCGGCCGGACCGAGAACAGCGAGAATGTCTTCGGAGGCAAGGCCGTTCCCTATCTGAGGAGCACGGTCTGCGTTCACGATAAAAAGCCCGACCGGTCCGTCGAGACCGTTCGGGAGGCGCCGGCCCGGGCCCAGGTTTTCGGCAATGATATTTCCCTGGAAATCGCTTCTTTGTCGGCCTTGGGCGTTATTCCCGGAGGCAGCGATCCGGTCGCTTTCAGGGAAATGGTCCAGCCCGAGGAGGCCGTCGATTGGATCCGGAAAGCCCTGGCCTTCCTCGGCACCCAGGACAGCGCGGTCGTCTATCCGGCTCCGGCCGTGACTTTTTCTTCCCTGGCCTCTTTGATCGTTGAGGCGTTTCACTGGGAGGACCGCGTTCACCATCTTCTGGTACGGGAAGAAGTTGACTACATCACCGGGAAAAGTCCGGGCCTGGCGCCGCAGGAGAGGGAAAACCTGGCCTATCTCATCTGGGCCGAGGTCTTTCCGCCCCTGGACGCGATGGGGAGTCCGGAGCGCGCCTTATCCCGGGGGGAGTTCGTTCATTCCCTTTATAAAGTCCTGACGAGCTCCAAGGATTTGAGCCATTACGGGACCGTCGAGGAGATCGGCCGGGATACCGTCGACGTCATGGAGGATCTTCAGAAGATTACTCTGCGGCTGTCCCCCGAGATTTTTCTCGTCCGGGATTATCTGGAGGGCCACTCTTTCACGGTAAGCCTCTCGCTCTGGCCGGGCGACAAGGTTCGTTGGCTCGAGCGGGACGGCGTCATGATCCTGCTCGAGGTCGCCCCTTCGCCCGATACGAACGTTTTGGACAGGACATCGACCTATCACCGCTGGCAAGTCCGCCGGTCCCGGGAGGAGCTTGAAAAGCTCGTCAACCAGTATTTTCCGGTCGGCCGGCTGGTCGACGTCATCGACAGGAAACGGGGCGACTCGGGCCGCGTCTCTGAGCTTCTTGTCGTCGGAAGCGAAGGCCAGGCGACCGCGATCGGCCTCAAGGTCCGCTATGTCTTGGGGCTCAAGGACACCCTGTTCGCCATCGATCGCGAGTTCGACGGCGAGGGCCGGGTCACCTTTTTCACCTTTTCCGGTAAGGGCTGGGGACACGGCGTCGGGCTTTGCCAGATCGGAGCGTTCGGAATGGCTCAGCAGGGCGCCCGCTACCAGGAGATTCTCAAGAAGTACTATCAGGGCGTTAAGATCGAAAAGGCCTACTGAGGTTGACACGTTCTCCGGCCGTCCCCTATAATCTTCCCGCCATGAACAATCGCCCGTCCCGGCGACGGCCGCGCGAGTTCCGAGAGGACCAGACGCCGACGAGCGGCATTTTCTTCAAGGCTCGCCGCTCGCTCTACCGGGGCCGTTCCCGCTTCCAGCGCATCGATGTCTTCGAGAACGACGCCTTCGGCCGGGTCCTGTTCCTGGACGGACTGGTCCAAACGACCGATAAAGACGAATTTTTCTACCATGAGATGCTCGTCCATCCCGCCCTGCTCCGGCATCCCCGGCCGCGCCGGGTCCTGATCATCGGGGGAGGGGACGGCGGCGATTTGCGGGAGGTCCTCCGTCATCCGGTCGAAAAAGCGACCCTGGTCGAGATCGACGGCCGCGTGGTCGAAGTCTGCAAAGATTATTTCGGATGGCTCCGGCCCGCCCTCGGCGGCGGCCGGGCCGAACTCGTCATCGACGACGGGAACGCTTTCCTCGAGAAGACCCGGGACCGGTTCGATGTCATCCTGATCGATTCCTCGGACCCGGTCGGCCCCTCGACGGTCCTCCATCAAAAGGCGTTTTATCAAAGGGTCAAACGTTGCTTGAGTCCCGGAGGGATCGCGGCCGCCCAGGCGGGCGCCCTTCTCTTCCATCTCGATTCCCACCGCCGGAAAAACGCTTTTCTCCGCAAGCTCTTCCGCCACGCCCGTTTCTATATCGGCCCGGTTCCGACCTATCCCGGCGGCATGTGGTGCTACATTTATTGTTCGGACCGGATTCCCCCGCTCGGCCGCCTCCGGCGAACGCCGGCCGGGCTCCGCTACTACAATCCCGCGGTCCACAAGGCCGCTTTCGCCCTGCCCAACCTGCTGGCCGAGAAGCTGCGCTGAGGAGCCTCCCGGCCCCGGCCCGGCGTTCAGCCTTCGAGCCGGCCCTCGTCCTTCCTTTTCCGGAGGGCCCGCAGCATGTCCGCGGTCATCGCGGCCAGGTCGTAAGACGGCGCCCAGCCCCATTCGTCCCGGGCGGCCGAATCGTCGAGCGACTCGGGCCAGGAATCGGCGATGGCCTGGCGGAAATCCGGCTTGTAGGCGCAGACGAAGCCGGGGATGTGTTTCCGGATCTCGGCGGCCAGCTCGCCGGCCGAGAAGCTCATGGCCGTGACGTTGAAATTGGAATGATGCTTGAGACGGCCGGAATCGGCGTCCATCAAGTCCACGATCGACTTGAGGCAGTCCGGCATGTACATCA
>JALHUR010000068.1 GCA_022867325.1 Candidatus Aminicenantota bacterium
ACGGCTCCGTCCGCGCCTCGGGCCTGGCCGGCTATCTCCAGGGGCGCGCCCCCGGCATGTACCTCAACGGCATCATCCTCGTCTCCTCGGCCATCAATTTCCAGAATTTCAGGTTTGCGCCCGGGAACGACCTTCCCAATATCTTTTTCCTCCCGACCTACACGGCCGACGCCTGGTACCACAAGAAGCTCCCGGCCGACGTCCAGTCCATGGGGATCGAGGACGTCGTCGATGAGGCGCGCCGCTTCGCCCTCGGTCCCTACGCCGCCGCGCTCATGAAAGGGAACACTCTCCCCGACGCCGAGAAGCGCGAGATCCTGGCCGGACTCGCCCGCTTGACCGGCCTCGACCCGGCCTTCCTCGAGCAGGCCAACCTACGCATCACCCTCCCCCGCTTCTGCAAGGAGCTCCTGCGCGGCGAGCGGCGGACGATCGGCCGGCTCGACGGCCGCTTCAAGGGATTCGACTACGACGCTGCGGGCGAGGTCTACGAGTCCGACCCGAGCAACGCCGCGATCTACGGCCCGTTCTCGGCCGTCCTCAACGACTACCTTCGCAACGAGCTCAAGTACAAGAACGACATCGTCTACGCCATTTCGGGGAACGTCCGGCCCTGGAATTACTCGAACGTCCAGAACGAGTATCTCAACGTTTCGGAAACGCTACGCCAGGCCATGACCGAGAACCGCTTCCTCAAGGTCTTCCTGGCCAACGGCTACTACGACGGCGCGACCCCCTTCTGCGCGACCGAATACACGATCACCCACATGGACCCGGGCGGCGAGCTCAAGGACCGCGTCTCATTCGGATACTACGAGGCGGGCCACATGATGTACATTCACAAACCGTCCCACTCCAAGCTCAAGGCCGATGTCGTGGCTTTCATGCGCTCCTCCTGCGCGCAATAATAACAAAAGGTGACGCTTAATAAAAGGTGACGCTAATGCGTGTCCCTAATTCCGTTATCCTCAGAATTCTAGAGAATCGATTATCTAACGATATATGTCTTTTCTATGTCCGATCTTAACGATGACGACCGTCTTCTCCTTGTCCCGGACCGAATAGACGATCCGGAAATCCCCTTGCCTCAACTGGCATTTCTCATCGGCGGAGAGCTTCCGGCATCCCGGCGGCCGCGGATTCGCTTCCAGCTCCCGGATCTTTGCGATGATATTTCGAAGGACTTTCCCGCTCAGCGCGTCCAGCTCATCGGCCGCGGATTTCCGGAGAAAGACCTTAAATCTTTCCATCCTTCTTGAGCTTCTTCAGGACGTCCTCGAAAGCGAGAAGAGGCTCGGCCTTCCGTTTTTCGAACGCCTCGAGGTCCGCGGCGTCCTCGGCCAGGGCATTCCGGACGGCCTCATTGACCAGATCCGAAACGGAATATTCGGTCTCTGCCGCCTTGACGCGGAGCGCCCTGTGGTATGCGGGTTTCAAGTAAACGGTCACGCGCTTGTTCGGATCTTTCATCGCCCGTCCTCCATGGAGGGCATTATAACGTTATAACGTCAAACGAATTCCCGAGAGATGCCGGGATCTACAGACAGTATATATTTTCTCTTGAGATAAGTGACGTATCCCTTGCATTCTAACGTATCCGGAATTAAGTGATGTGTCCCCCGAATTCCGTGTCCCCCGAATTCCGTGTCTACCGTTTCTTAAGGAATTCGTCCGCGCTCACAATCAAGATCCCCAACACCTCTCTCAACCTCAGCAAGTGCTCGACCCCTGTCACGATGACATCCGCGCCAGCTTCGACGGCGCACACCAGAATACTGTAGTCGTCGAGGTCCTCGTGGACAAGCTCTAGCGCGGACTTCGGCTCCACGAAATCGGCCAGGGCCTCAAGCTCATTCATGATGAACCTGACCATCCGTCCCGGGAAGAGGAATTTCTTCCCGGAGAGAACGGCCTCGACCTCCTCCAGGATCGGATCGGATAAGGCCAGCCGAAACTCGCCCCGTATAGCCCGCTCGAGAATAGAACGGGGCTTCCCGGGAAAGGCGACCGCCGAGATCAGGATGTTCGAATCCAGGACAACGACCCGAGGCTTACTTTTTCCGGCCCGCACGGATTCTCCCGATCTCGACGCCGACATCCGCCTCGGTCAAGCCCCGTCGGGCGGCCTGGCGTTCTCCAAACTTGAATATCCTGTCCCACCTCTCCTTCCGCTCGACATAGAGCCGGGCGGCCTCGCGGATCAGCTCGGACCGGGTCCGGCATTCTTCCCTGGCGGCTTCGTCTATCTTGGCCAAGAGATCCTTCCTGAAGGATATATTGACGGTGCTCACGGCCATTGTGTCTCTCCTTGTTCGAAATAAGGCCTCAAGTCAACCCCTCGACTCCCCGGCATGAATGCCGGGGCTTGTTCGGGGTTAACCCTGAGCCTCGCTTCTCGTCCCCGCCTTGAAAGGCGGGGCTTAGCGTCGGCGAACGGGTTAATTATATACAATCTTTGTATATTTTCAAGTTGGCGCTTACGATATGCTACAATGACCTCCGACCGGAGATCGCCCGGAAAGGAGGCCAACGGTGAGAAAGACGCCTACCCTATGCTTCATCCTTTTAATACTCAGCGCTGTTACCGCATCCGCTTCTTCTTCTTCTTCAGCCGCCGCGGCCGCCGAGACGCCCTACCCCAAGCTCCGCGCCTTCATCGGGGCGACGCCCTTCATCGACGTCCACAGCCATCCCAGCGCCGGCCACCGCGTCTACGATCCCCGGGACCCCTACCCTACTCTCGAGCCTCCGATCGGCCGACCCTTCTGGCCCGTCAGGCCCGAACGGATTGCCGTCTTCGATTCGCTCGAGCCTCAGGCGCTCCGCGCCGTCTACGGCTACAAGGGCGAGAGCGTCCGGGCCGAGGACATCCCGGCGATCGAAGCCCTCTCTAAGGAATTCTGGGCCGCCGGCAAGAAAGAGGGCTTCAACCGCGTCCTCGACATCGCGGGGATCGAGCGGACCTTCGCCAATCCCGAGACACCCGTCCGGGATCTCGACCCGGCCCGCGTCTCCTGGGTCGCCTTCGTCGACCACCTGTTCTACCCCTTCGGCGGCGCCAAGCTCAAGAATATCTCGCCCTACCTCATCGCGATCCTCGACGACTCGAGCCGCGGCGTCGCGGTTGAGTCCATCAAGTTCGGCGTCAAATTCACGGACCTCGCCTCCTACATGTCTTACGTCCGTGCCGTCCTTGCCGACGACAAGAAAAACGGCGCCGTCGCCGTCAAGGTCGGAAGCGCCTACTTCCGGACGCTCTGGTTCGGCGATGTCGACGAGGACGAGGCGGCCGCGTACTTCGCGAGCGGCCTCGCCGGAACTCTCACCCGCTGGGAGGACTACCAGAAGCTCCAGGACTTCATCGCCCGGGCCGTTTTCCTCGAGGCTGGCCGGCTCAACCTCCCCGTCCACGTCCACACCGGGTTCGGCGCGGATGCCGGGCTGCGCAGCCTCGACTCCAACCCCCTGAACCTGGAGAGCGTCCTATCCGACATCCGCTTCAAGGACACCCGTTTCGTCATGCTCCACGCCGGCTACCCCCAATGGGACAAGCTCAAGCCGCTCCTCGAGAAGCGAAACGCGTTCGTGGATTTCTCGGCCGTGAACTGGATGGTCTATCCGCGCGAGCTGGCCGGGATCCTCTACGACTGGCTGTCCTACCCGGGCGCCTCGGAAAAGATCGTGTTCGGAAGCGACGCCGGCGCGCCCGTCTTCTTCTGGATCGCGGCCAGGGTTTCGAGGGACGCTTTATATCTGGCGCTGTCCCGGCTCATCGACGAGGGGATCATCCCGGAGGACAAGGCCGTCCTCATCGCCGAGAAGCTGATGCGCGGCAACGCCCTCCGCATCCACTAATAAAAGGTGACGCTGGGGACATGCATTAGCGTCACCGTTATAATTACGAAAACCGCATTATTTCTAAATTCAATATCCCGTGCTTCTCGATTTCTTTCTCGTATTTTTGAATAAACGGCGCGCGCCGCTCATCGAGCTCCTTGTCGCCCATGGCGTCCACGGCCTCCTGCCCGACCTGCCGGACGAGGTCGCGCTCGGCGAGCTTGAGGATGAGGAGATCCCAGAAGGCCCAGTCCTCGTAATCGTCGATGAGGTCCGCGAGCTCTTCCTCGAGCTTCTCTGACGGAAAATAGCGCCCTTCCGCTTCGTCGAACTCGATCATGGGCTTGAGCCCGGCCTCCAGGGCGTGGGCATAGACGATCCCGGCCGCTTCGTCGTACTCCTCCTTGGGATCCTCCACCCTGTATCCGTTGACGACCCAGTTCCCCATATAGGCCAGATTGAGGAGCTTCTCGAACTGGTCCTTCGTGATCTTGATATTCATTGCGGTTCCTCGCGGCATAACTAATTCGTCAGGATGAGAAGTATACGCCTATCCCGGCGCCGGGACAATTCAGGGTTCTATAAGCCTATCTTTATGGAACAGAGCGACATTCTCGTCTCGCGCCCGTTCCAGCATGGCCTTGGTGAATCCGCTCCTTGAGAACAGGCAGAAATGCTCTTTTCTTCCACTCACATGCCAGTCGACTGAATGAGCTTTCCGCTTCAGGTTCTCATAGATATCAATGCCCACGGGCCTGAGGCTCCACTTGGCTTCTCCGAAAAGGATCTCTTTCCGGCCCTCGTTCAAGGCGACCAGGTCGATTTCCTCGTTTCTGTCCCACCATCTGCCCGCGCGATCAATCGGGAAGAACCTGTCCTCATGGGCTCCGATGATATCAACCGCCAGCCTCTCATAATTCTCGGCAACAAGGCCAAGAAAATCAGCCTCTATCTTTTCCCGGACGCCATCGAGCTTCCCCCCTTCGATAGACCCTCGATTCGTCAGGACATATCGGAACCAGAATTTGAAGAACTGATCTTGGAGTCCGTAGATTCCTTTCCGGGACTTGAGCGGATTCTTCTCGGTCACAGGAACGTCTTTGCGGATAACGTGCAGGTCTTCGAGAATGAACAAATATTTGTGCAGTATGCCTTTAGCCAGTCCGGTCTCGTTGACAATCTCCCCGATCCGGCATTTTCCCAAAGCGACCGCTTTCAGTATGGCGAAGTAATTGCGCGGTTCCCTGAGTTCCTCTCTCAGGACGAACTCGACCTCGTTATAAAGGAAGGCCTCGGGCTGAAGGACCTCGTCGACGATATTCTCCCCCACCGAGCGCTTCGGGTCGAGCCTGTTCAGATAACTGGGATTTCCCCCGGCCAAGCTGTAGAATTCGAGACACCGGTCAAAAGGAATCCCGGGAAAGAACTTGCGGGCCTCTTCGAACGCAAAAGGTTTCAGGAAGATCTGACCGGTCCGCCTCCCGAAGAGGGGCGCCTTGTGCGAGAGCGTCTCGTTCTCCATCATGGCGATACTCGACCCGCAGAGAATCAGCACGACGGGCGCGCCCTTCAGGGACTCGTCCCATCCGGCCTGGAAGACGGATGAAATCCCCTTGTTGGCCTCGGCGAGATAGGGAAACTCGTCGAAGACCAAGATCGTTCTGGATCTGATGCGCTCACGGCCGTATTCGAAGAAGTGCTTCCATTCCGGAAACCCGGCCCTTTGCAGCAGGTCGTCCCCGAGCCGGCCGCCGACGGCCTCGGCCAGCGATCGCAGGTTCTCGTTCTCTCTGATCCTCTGGGCGAGGAAATAGACATGGGGCTTGTCCTTGATGAATTGCTTGATGAGCTCGGTTTTCCCGATCCGGCGTTTTCCATAGATAACGATAAGCTGCGCGCCCTTCTCGCGCCAAAGCTTTTCGAGAGCTGCCAATTCCCTTTCCCTGTCGATGAATGCCATAGCTCCCCTCATTCTTATTTAGTCTACTCGTAAGTAGTCTACTTTAGAGTAGACTAATTGTCAATACTATTGAAAGAATTATGAGCGCCGGCAGGACATGGGGAATTCTCCCGCCCCTCCCCACCTAACGATAAGCGTCTTTCCTGTGCTTGACGTGGAGGATGATCATTTTTCGCTCGGCATGATCGACCGCATAAATGACGCGATGGGTTCCGACGCGATATCGAAAAAGCCCTCTGAAGCTCCACGGACTTACGTCCGTGGATTCCCGCGAGGGGATTGAATACGACATGTCAAGGCACGAGGCGGTCTCATGAGAAAAATATGGCCTTCACTCCGTCTGCCTGAATGTTGCGGCTCAATTCAGTAGACTTGACTTTAGTATCAATATTGGTATCATTCATTTTAATGAGTCTGAAAAATGACCGATACACCTACAGAATCACCTGGTCCGAAGACGACCAGGAATATGTCGGGTTGTGCATCGAATTCCCCAGTCTCAGCTGGCTGGCCCAGAACCCTGAGGATGCCCTTAAAGGTATTCGGAAAGTCGTTGAGGGATCCGTCTCCGACATGCGGACAAACGGGGAGACTCCTCCCGTTCCGCTGGCAAGCAAGCCGTTCAGCGGGAAGTTCGTCGTAAGAGTTCCGCCTGAAGTCCACAGGGAGCTGGCCACCAAGGCTGCCGAGGAAGGCATCAGCCTCAATCGGCTGATAAACTCAAAACTCAGCTCCTCGCTTCTAAGAAACCAACCGGAGCTCGCGGGTCTTGCCCGTCGACTCATCGACAAATGAAATCTTTTTCCCCTTGATCAGCTGCTCGCCCGCGTTCAAGAGCTCGATTCCATAAACCTTCCCGTCCGGGGAGAGATCGATGTTCATGTCCTCGCTGACTTTGACGGTTTTTACACCGGCAATTTTCCTCCGAAGACGGATATAGGCGATGTTGTATCTCGGATCATAGGTTATGTCCATGGGAGCTCTCCTAAAAATATTTTACTACAACAGTTATGACAATGATATCCTCCCCGTCGTCGAATGTATTTTCCTCGCGATGGCAAAACTGCCAAAACCTATTCGTCTTTCGAAAGCTAGCCTTTTATGTATTTCCCCGTTTTCTTGCCGCCGACGCGGCGTATGAGCCCGACCTCCATGAGAGGATGGCCGAAGAAACGACCTTTGTCAACCATATGTCAACTGGTATGTCAACCCCTCGACTCCCGGCGTCTTCGCCTGTACTCATAGGCCGTTCCAGGCTTATGAGTGCCGGCATGAATGCCGGGGCTTGTTCGGGGTTAACCCTGAGCCCACTCAGCCCCATCTCCTCTCAAGGGGCTGAGTACAAAAGTGTCGCTTCGCGTCCGCCTTGAAAGGCGGGGCTCCGATTTATAGCCCCGCCTTTCAGGGCGGGGTAGCGTCGGCGAACGGGTCATACCTTTCCCGGAGCCTGTTCAATTCCGAGTTTTGCGGCAATAATCCCTTGTGCTGAAGACGTCCGATCACAATACCGACGGATACCCCAGCCTCCCCCGCTAGCGCCTTGACCGCTGCTTCGCTGAAATCCGCTTTGCGGACAAACGGATCAAACAGCTCGGCCTCGATCAGCGATCTCTCCGCGAAATCATCCGCCGCTTTCTCCTCACGGGCCGTTTCCGGAGAAACCCTGCGATCATCGATAAACGTCCTCTTCTTATGGAGAAGGATATGTCCCAGCTCGTGGAACAAACTGAACCAGAAGATGTCCGCCCACTTCCCTCGGATACTCATTGCAAGAACCGCTTTTTCGGGCCGCGCCCAAAACGTCGCCCCATGGGCGTATGTCTTGGGAAAATGGGGAAGCATCACCAGGACAACCCCGCATCCCGCAAGAATACTCTTGAGTTCAGGCATGAATTCAACCGGATCCTTGGTACTTAAGGCTCGAAGATTGCCGAGAGATCTCAAAAGCTTTCCTCTATCGAAAGCATCGGCGGGCTCTTCGTCGGCTTTGAGCTCCGCGCATCTCATCCACGCCGCCAGGGCATAATTAGATGGGTCGCGCGCCCCGCCGCATCGAAAAGATGCCTCATAGGCCCTGATCCCGGATAAGTGCTCAAGGGACGATACCCCGTAAAACCGCTGGAGTTCCCCGATCTTATGCTCCTTATCCCCTGCCTTATCCACACAGCCTAAATCGGCTAGCTGCTTATAGGGGATGCTCTTGAGATGCGGCAACTCGCTCCGGAGCTGCGCCCTTTCCTCTTGCCGGGCCTTAATGATCTGGTAGCGGCTTTCAAGCCCGGTCCAGATATGGGCGGGCACCCCAAGGGCTCGTTCGAGCTGAAGAGCAGTCGTCGGAGTTATGGCCTTGGCCCCCTTGATGATTTCGTTGACCGCCTGAGTGGGTCGGCCGATACGCCTGGCCAACTCGGCTTGGGTCATCCCTTTAACCGTAAGAACTTCTGAAAGGTAATCTCCGGGCGGAATAGCCAGATCGGAGTAAATGCGCTTTTCAGTCGCCATAATGCTTGCTCACTTCCTCAACACATAACACCTCGGCTCTCTCTCCCTTCAGCGAAAAGATAAGCCGCCAACGACCATGAATCGTAATTCCATATTGCCCTTCTCTACGGCCCTTTAAAGGATGACAATTCAATCCCGGCAACTTACCGATCTCTACCATATCGAAAGCCTCTTGCAAGAGTTCAATCCGCTGAATGTATTTCCTCGCGACTTCCGGCCCCCATGCCCGACAGCCCCGTTGATAGCTTTCGTAGCACTTTTGCAGCTTATTCGTCCGAAATATGACTTCCACTGGCTATCCGCCCGGTGCTTAAGCATCCCTTCATCCCTGGGGTGAACATTAGTAAGATATCTCCGTCCCGTCTGCTTGTCAAGTACTATATTCACCCCAAGGGTGAATACAATATTACCGTCCGCGGCCGTCAATACGATGGCCCATGATGGTGAGAATCGGCCCCGCACGGCGGACAAGGGCAATCGGCAGGTTGGCGCGGCCGAGGCACAACCGCTTGACTCTTAGCCTTCACTTTCAATAACATGCTAATAAATCAAGAAAGAAGGGAGAGTCGTATGAAAAAATGTCCCCCCATTTTTTTAATAGTGCTAATGATCATCATTTCATCTATGGCCAACGGCTCCGGCCAGGATCCCGAGTCCTACCTGCAGCAATTCCAGAGAAACCTGATGGACAGCTTCATCGGCAAGCTCGCCGCGGACGGAAAAGAGGTGACGTCGCGCCAGCGGGCCATGTTCATGGGCTACCTCTTGAATCGTCAAGCTAATGATGTCGGCGAATTCGAGACGGACAAGATCCGGATGGCCTCCCTGGTCGCGGAAGTCAAGGGATTTCTCCAATCGGTCTCCGTGGGAGAGGAACTGTGGCCGGTCGTCGAAGCGGGCATGCGGGGCGAGTTCAAGCAGGAAGTGGACGCCCTGCTGGGAGGGTCGGCCTACGTGGAGCCGATATTTCCCAGCCTGGACGACATGGTGACAGATTGGCGGAAATGGGACTACAGCCCGGACCGCTTTGCCGCCTATCCCGAGAACCAGGCGGTCCTGGAGGTGCCCTTGGCTTTCCTCCGGATGCTGAAGGAAAATCGCTACCCGGAAGCCCTGAGCCTCGCCGGCGGCCGGTGCTACGAGCAGTTAGTCAAAGCTCTCTCAGAAAGCTCCTCTTCGCCGGAAAAGGCGGATCAATTCAACCGATATTTCCAGAACCTGGCCTGGCAGGTCGGACAGGCGGGGATGGCGGACACCGATCCTCCCATGGCGCGGATCATGTTCTCGCTGCGGAATCCGAAGGGAAAATGGGAGGAAGATCCGTGCATCATGATCCTGGACAACGGGATCTGGAAAGTCGCCAGATTCATCGACTGAACTGAGCCCTCCGGGGTTTAAAGGAGAAACCCGATGAAAAATAAGCTGATCGGCATCGGCCTTCTGGTTCTGTTTTTTGGCGTTCCGGCCGCGGCCGGCGATCCGGATGACGATGACGTTTTCTACAAATTCGTCGTCTATACCCAGAAGGTTTATCTTACCCGCGCTCTGGAGAATATGGATCCAAACGACTTCGGCGTGACCTTAATCGGAAAACTATTCAGCGCCCGCGTGCTGGGCTACTCTCTCGGAAACCTCCTCCAGTATACCCGGCGCGGTTCGGAAAACCACAAGATCTGGCTGATGCTGGAGCGCAAAACCAAAGAGGCGATGTTCAGCCTCATCGATCGGGAAGGCGCCCGAGAAGGTTGGGATCGCGCTTTTATAGAAAAACGCAGGCAGAACGCATTGGCGCAATTCATGGGGGCGCAACAAGGCTGGTACGACACCTTCCTGGTTACCCAGACCGGCGTCCAAGCGAAAGAAGCGCCCAACTTTTTCGAGACGCTGGCGATCATGCCGCCTTCCCCGCCGCCGGTCCAACCGCCTGCGCCTCCGCGGGACGAGCCGTCCGCCCCACCCATTCAGCCGCCCGTTCCGCCGGCGCCGTCCTCCGACGATGCCGTCGCGGGCGCCTACAAGGTCATCGGAAAAAGCTGGGTGAACGACCCCCGCTGCGGCTCCCTCGTCACCATCACCGGGTCCATGAATGAAGTCGAGGCCGAGTTCAAGCTCTGGGACTGGACCGGAGTGACCTGGCACTACAAAGGACCCGCGAAGTGGGACGGGAAAACTTGGAATACCTGGGGTAAAAGCGTTCGCGAGCTCAAAGGCAAAACGCAAGATCTGAAAAACCCGCATATTTTCCACGGTTTGACCTTAAAACTCACGCCGGGCGCCGACGGCCTCTGGCGCGCCGACACCATCAACATCGGCGGCAATCTTTTCCAGATCGAGCCGGTCCAGAGTACCGAACGGCCGATGCAGGCCAAGACCCTTACGATCAAGAACACGACCGCGGCCGTGATTACGGTCTATTTGGACAGCGAGGAAGGATTCTCGCAAAATAAGCTCGGCACCGTCAATCCTCGTTCCGAAACGAAATTCATCGGTATCCCCGAACGAGGAAGATGGTATCTCAAGATCTTTCCTGCCCCCGACACCTACCCCAATTCCCACACTTTTTTGTTGTACGTGAAAGAGTCCGAGCCCGCCTACTTCTACGAAGTCCTGGAATGGCATCTCAAGTGACGGCGGAACTCAAGCCAAGGAGGGAACCATGACGATGAAGCCGCTCGTCGGTCTCGGCGTTTCGCTGCTTCTTTCAGTTCTTTGTCCGGCGCTCGCCTCGAACCCCCAAGAATCCGACGCCAAAGAGGTCTACGCCGGCCTGCCGGTCGAAGTCCATCTGCTCATCGCCGACCTCAAGCTGGATGAGCTCGTTCAGGGCGCGGATTCCGGCCGGGAAGCTGCGAAGGCGCGGACGCTTCGAGAATCGAAGGCGCTCCTCAAAGAGGCCCTCCGAAAATACGAGTACTTCAGGACGGGGGATAAAAAAATCCTTTCGGAAGGATGGGGTTTTTCCTGGGCGCCTCCCCGACCCGATTTCCCGTCCGTCGGGAAAAGCCCCCTGTCCCTCCTGGAGCATTTGTGGATCGGATACGATATGGCCGCGCAGCTTAGATCCAGCATCATGATCGCTCCCGTTCAATACTCCCCGGATCAGGCTGAATTGCACAAGTCCTTGGATGACTCCGTCGGGTTGATGGAAAAGACCATTCAAGCGGTCGAATCAACCGGGGTTTGGATCGTTCACTGGCTTTCCGGCGCTCGGCTCATGATTTCCGCTCCTCCTGAATTCAAGCCGACGACTCTAATGAAATCCGACCTGGTCCGTCTTCTCAAGCCCAAACCGGACGGCTCCGCCCAGGGAGTGGTGTTTGTGAGCCAAGCGTATCTGGACCGCGAGGAGATGGACGGAACTCCGGAGCAGTACCGGGAAAAAATAATCGAAAAGTTGCGTCAACGCTTCCCGGACATGTCCGGTGTCGAGCTCGGCGAAAGCCGGGCGGCCACAGGGTCTTTCACGACCTCTTTTTCTTATCAATACACTTGGGAAGGCGACGTCGTCAAAGCTCTCGTTCATATCCGCAGGATCGGGAACACCGCCTACGAGGTCAACTATGTTTCTGTCGCCGAAAGCTTCGATCGCAAGGAGGCCGACCGCATCATCCAATCCTTCCTCAAGCGTTAGCCCTGTCCGCAGACGTCTCGCTTGACATTTCGCTCATTTTGGGTATAATAATTCCAAATTGAGCCTCAAAATGGAATTAGTAAGTAGGTTTTTCGAGGAGCCGGACCAGAGTTTTTTTCTATTCGGCCCCCGGGGCACGGGCAAGTCCACCTGGGTATCGGCCGCCCACAAAGACGCCCTCACCGTCAACCTGCTTGAGCCGGAGATTTATCGCGCCTACAGCGCGCGGCCCGAGCGCCTCGGCGAAGCCGTCAGAGCTAATCCGGGCAAGACCGTCATCGCCATCGATGAAATTCAAAAAGTGCCGAGCCTCCTGGATATGGTCCATCAATTGATCGAAGAGACCCCGGGTCGAAAGTTCATCCTGACGGGATCGAGCGCCCGAAAGCTGAAACGAGCGGGCGTCGATCTCCTGGCGGGACGGGCCCTCCTGAAAACGATGCATCCCTTCCTGGCGGCGGAATTGGGCGCGAAATTCGACCTTGATAAGGCTCTCCTCCACGGCCTGCTGCCCCTTGCCGTCGGTTCTCCGAATCCTCGGGATGTCCTGGCCGGCTACGCCGCGCTCTACCTCAAGGAAGAAGTCCAGGCCGAAGGCTTGATCCGCAACGTCGGCCAGTTCGCCCGCTTCCTGGAAGCGATCAGCTTCTCCCACGGCTCCATCCTCAATGTCAGCAATATCGCGCGAGACTGCGAAATCGAGAGAAAGACCGTCGAGAGCTACATTCAAATCCTGGAGGACCTCCTATTGGCTTTCCGGCTCCCGGTCTTTACCAAGCGAGCCAAACGAAAAACCACCGAGCACCCCAAGTTCTTTTTGTTCGATACGGGCGTATTCCGCGCCTTGCGTCCGCGCGGGCCGCTCGATAAACCCCAGGAAATCGAAGGCCCCGCTCTTGAGGGGCTTGTCGCCCAGCATCTTCGGGCTTGGAACGCTTACGATGGAGAGCGCCACGAGCTGTGCTTCTGGAGAACCCGGGGCGGCGCTGAAGTCGATTTCGTCGTTCACGGCGAGCGCGGCCTCTGGGCGATAGAAGTCAAGAACGACCGGAAAGCGAGGGACGAAGACCTCCGATACCTGAGGAGCTTCCTTCAAGATTATCCGGAAGCCCGGGCTATCCTGCTCTATCGCGGCAAGGAACGCCTTCTTCGCAATGGCGTGCTTTGCCTTCCCTGCGGGGACTTCCTCAAGAACCTTGCCCCGGGCAAAAGCCCGGACGAGGGGCTGTGATCCCAAATAACATACGAAGATCAGGAGGGTCAAAACGACGGCCGATTTATCGGAATTCGAGGGACATGAACCAAATCTCTTGATTTGGTTTCGTGTCCCTTGAATTCCTTTCCATCAGGAGAAAGGTTGACATTAGTTACTTCTTTGATCCTCGCCCGATTCGTTATTGCCTAATTCATTACCCATTTCAATGGGTATTACCCAATCCGAATATCCGGCATTTGGTCCCAAATTCTTCCCTGGAGAAGGCGGCCTGCCTTCTTTTTCTTCACGCCGCCCCACTGCTTAAAGAAAAACGGGACACCCGCTCCCTGGCATTTCTCTTTGATATCCAAAACCCATCGCTCTTCGATCGGACGCGCACCCGGCCCGGACTCCCCTCCGACAATGACCCAGTCGATTCCGTCCAGCACGAGGCTTGAGACCGGCCCCAGCAAAGGCTCCAAGGAAAGGAATTTAACGGCCGCGGGGCTTTTTCGGAGATGATCAACGCGGTGAATGTTCCTTTCGTCCTCCACGGTCACGCCCATCCAGATATTCTCGGCCCAGGGCAGGGACGGGGCGATCTGCATCAGCCTTTCCGATCTTTTCGTAAGAATCTGGTACCGATGCTGTCGCGCTCTGTTCATCACGGAAAACACTTGCCTGATGAATGCTTCCGGCACGCCCTCGTGGAAAAGATCGCTCATCGAATTGACGAATATGGCCCTCGGCTTGCGCCATTTATTAGGGAGCTCCAGCGCTTCTTCATGAAGCGCAACTGAAAATCCCTTGATATAGCTCGCAACGCCCATGGCTTGAAGCCGCCTGGCCATCCGTTCCGCATAGCAGTTCAGACATCCGGCGCTGATTTTGGAGCACCCCGTAACCGGATTCCAGGTCGATTCCGTCCACTCGATCCCAGTCTTAAAAGCCATCAGATGATCCTCATTGCCTATATTTCTTAAAAATAGCCTTAGCGATTTTATACCCTGTTTTGTTGTTTGATGCAAAGAACAGATAATAAACGGCGGCACTCCTTTCTTTCACCCCGTCCTGAACATCCGCCTCCGGCTCGTGCCGGCCATGGATCCGGCCTTGTCGCTCTCGGTCGCGCTGAAGAAGGCCATATGGACCGGCTTGTCGTCCACCGTCAACGCCGATCCGACAACTCCCTTCCCGGCGAATGGGAAAAACGGCCATGTTTTCATGCCGCTTCCCACGGCTGAGCTCAAAATAATTGACTTATGTATTAATTTAGGTTACATATGTATCATAAATGAGTACATCAATCGACTTCCCGAGGCCGTCCAGCATCCTCTTCGGAAAATCCCGGGGCGCGGTTCTTTCCTTGCTCTTTACCCATGTTGATGAGGCGTTTTATCTTCGCCAGATCGCGCGTTCTGTCGGCTTTGGCTTAGGACCAGTCCAGAGGGAGCTGAGACTCCTCACCGACGCGGGAATCATTCGACGCACCGTCAGCGGCCGGCAGGTCTATTTCCGGGCTAATCGGGAGTCGCCAATCTTCCCGGAACTAAAAAGCCTGATTGCTAAGACCGTCGGTGTCGGGGATACTCTGCGCAATGCGCTATCCCCCATCACAAACCTTATTAAGGCTGCCTTTATTTTTGGATCGGCTGCAAAAGGAGAGGAAAAACCGCTCAGCGACATCGACGTTATAATTGTTGGCGATGTGAGCTTTTCGGACGCGGTTCTGAATCTACAAGCAGCCCAAAAAGTTCTCAATCGGGAAGTCAACCCTTCGGTCTATTCGAGCGCTGAATTCCGCGCCAAGCTCCGAGAAAAACACCATTTTTTGACGTCTGTCCTTAATGGACCCAAGATATTTCTAATCGGCGACGACAGTGAGCTTAAAAGATTGGCTCCAAAACGGCTGGCTCGTCGAACACAAGACCAGCCGTCAGGAGTTGTCCGATCTTCTAGCCCTCGCCGAACGGAACCTGCGTGATTGCCAAGCTAAGGGTCTGAGTCCGGACTGGCGCCGTCCTGCCGGAACGGGAGACTTTTTCTTTCAGCCCCTCTCCTTTTCATCTCGATATAATTCCAACATGGAAGCCTTGCTGGCCACATCTTTGCCGACTTTGACTAAAGCTTTGGCGAATCGCTCTTCCCGCCGCGAGGCCTCCAGAGTGTTGGATATATGTGCCTGTAGATTTTCTGGCCGCTCTATAAGGTCTGCGCGCCTCGGTGTGTCAAAGCCCAAAGGGACAAGATCTAATCCAAGCTTTTTTGCCCCCTCAATAATTCGTTGAGCGGGAGTTATATATGACCAGATAAGATATGAAACTACTTTGAGGTCAAAGGCTTTCCCAAACTCCGCGCGGATTTCATGAGTTCCAAGTCGTTTTCGACATTTACATTCAATTATCCGTAAAATTGTCTCAGTTGAGGGTTTGTTCGGAGAAGATGTGATGACAATATCCGGACGCCCGCCCAGCCCGCTTTCTTCACCAAGCAGAGTGGATTGAGCCCATAGATAGCAGTCCCGTTTATCTTCAACGAAATGCAAAGGCCCAATACGTCCGAATAGATTGACTACGTCTGTGCTATGGACTTCGTTCGCCCTAATCAGAATCATTATCAGGCTGAGTGCTTCCACCATTTGCCATGTTTCTACCTCGGGCGCCGGGAATCCTCTTCCAATACGGCTTCCAGAATCCGGCGTTTTCGACATGTAAACCTGGCATCGCCCGGCAAGCTTATCTGCCGCATCGCAGATAGCCTCCCACAGAGCTGTATAAGCTTCTTTATCTTCCATCTTTTATCCTTGTCGGAAGATTTTATTCTGATGCCAGTGGATCGCTTCCTCATGAGGCCGGCAGATTTCGTGCGCGGGTGGGACAAGCGCCTCTCCGTCGTATTCATCGAGATCAAAACGGCGCTGTTCGGCTCTCAACACGGCCGAGCTGACCTTGACGGTCAAGGCGTCTGTCACCGTGAACAATCCCTCGTCGAAGGCCCAGTGGTGTCTCCGGCAGAGGCTCAAACCGTTCCTCGGATCGTCGGGGCCGGCAGCGGACACTGATATGATATGAGCGGCGTCAGCCTCGACAACGCTTGCCTTGCCTTCTTCACGCAAAAGGAACTTGGCCTGGCAGACGGCGCATTGAGCGCGATACTCTTCCAAGAGCACTATGCGGAAGGCCTTTTCGCGGACGTCCTTGGCCGATATAGATGAAACTCGGACCTGACCTGCCCCGAAAGGCATGATCAACCGGCTCCTAATATCGATTAGGGCGGCTGACTCGAGGCTGCTATAACGGGTGACTTGGTCAACTAGGGAAGCGCTCGCCCCGCGCATGATAAATCTACGGCTCCCCTGATCAAAACCTTCGATCAATGCGGGTCCTAATATTCGATACCGAGCACCCTCCTGGCTTCCGTGAGTCACCTTGACGACGACGATAACGGGAACTTTGTCCTCGAGGCAAGCGAAAAGGCTTTTGTTCGGCTCAGCTTCCAGGGGTGTCTTTTTCGCTGAATATTGGACGCTCCACGAACCATCTGGTTGGAATGTCACTTCGTCCGGGTAAATCTCGTGGTCCTTGAGAATCGCCGACTGGCTTAGAACAGAGAAAGCGTACCGTTCGCCAGCAGGCTTGTAGATACCCTCGAATAGCGAATGGATTCTCGGGATCCCAGCCTGAGGGAGGTGCTCGGATGTGTTTTTCAATGTGGTACAGGTCAACCTCCTCGCCAAACGAAAGCGATGCCCGCAGTGCAAATATCCGAAGGTCATTCCATGTGATGATCCAATGCTGTTAGAGTGCGCAGGAAAGCGCACGGTAGCGAGCTGGAATATGAAGGAGCAATCGGAAGAGAGCTGAAATTGACGGATCGGAACTATAGATGCCCTCAGTGCGGCCTGATGACCCTTCGTTTGGCGGACAGCGGCTTGTACTGGGACTAGTAAACCCACATTATGGGTGGACCAATTTTATGGGATGAGGTCCACTTTGTCTTTTGCATACGAAAAGAGAGCAGGAGATTTTCTCAGAATGTCGGCAGCCTACCGTCTTTCTCTCGTCTGTGGAATGTGTCGCGTTCATCGCATCTATTGATGATGTTTTCCATGTGCCAGTACGTGTGGCCGTTGTAGTCATAGTATGTTACGGTTGTTTTATAGAAATTAGAAACATACCCAAACGTATCAATGAGATTTGCCAGTTGGAGGAACAATTCATTGTCAACCTTTTCCTGAACAATGTATTCGTGCGGCCAGGTCTTCGCGTAGGTTTTTGCGAAAGTCCAGGGCGTTCTTTCGATGAATTGTTTTATGTTTTCCGGTAATTGGTGGATAGGTTTTTCCTTTTCTTCGACGCGGCGAATTCCAGCTTTGAACAATTAATATACCCTCCTAACCCTGCCGCCAATATATCGCCATCCGGGCGGCGCTGTCAATTTCCGCGAAAAGCGGCTAATCCTCAGCATCCCGGAGATCGCACCGCCTAAGGTCCGGCGCTCGGCTATTGCGGGAACGCTGGGTCGTAGATATCAAGTAAAAATGCCGGCACAAAGGGGTTCCCCTTTTTCTTCAAGCATTGGGGCGGAACTAACAAATAAATTCGCTCATTTTATCGAGAGCCCTCAAGACCTTCTCGGGCTTGAGGCCTTTCGCCGCGCTTTCCCGCTTATTAAGCTCACGGCTGATCTTCTTCCGATTCAACTTGAAGGCTCCTCTTCCATCGAGAGGACGGGCAATAAGTCCTACGACCTGGAAGATATCCTCGAGAAGTGCGACATCCCGGTTGTCTTGAGTGTCGGCTGGTGACCATTAATTTTTATCTATTGCAGTAAATGACGGTACAATAGCCTATGGATTATGAAACCAACCTGAGTTCGCGGGTTTTGCCCGTTGATTCATCGATAAATGAAATCTTTTTCCCTTTGAGCAGCTGTTCGCCCGCATTTAAAAGCTCTATTCCATAGACTTTTCCATCCGGAGAAAGGTCAATGTTCATTTCCTCGCTGACTTGGAGAGTTTTTACGCCGGCGACTTCCCTTCGAAGACGGATATAGGTGATGTTGTATCTGGGGGTCATAGGTTATGTCCATAGAAAGTCTCTTAAAAATATTTTACTACAACGGTAATGACAATGATATTGATGGTCTCACCTCTCTCTTCCATCCTGTCCAGGGCATGGGGGTGAAAGATGATCGCTACTTCCGGCCTGCCTTACAGTCTAAGACGTACGCCTTCCGCTAAAATTCTCTGATAGTAGCGGTGTCAAACTCAGTCGAGCCCTGAAGAAAAATGAATGGGAGCTGGGGAGAAATTGAATTGAATATTTTTCGACGGTGATATAGGATTTGATCTAACGGCATAAGGAAAGTGCGAGGGCTGATAATTTAATGCGCATTGTATTCGACCCGGATTTCGACGGCGGGTGTTGGCCTGGGCCGCTTCGCGCAAATCCTCCCCGCGTCGCCGCCGTCGGCGAAGCCTGGGTCGGTCCTTACCTCTTCCAGAAAATCCTCGAAACGGCGCTCGGGCTCGGAGGCCTTGTCCCTTCCCAATCGGAAAGAATCATCTCGTTAGCGAAAGCCGTCCGATCTCAGGAAGGCTTCTGGAGCCGCTCCGCCGAGAAAGACCCGATCGGCGTCGCCCGGACGCTCCTCCGCTGGCTGGACTGGCTAAAAATGCATGGCTGGGACGGACAAGCGCCTCCCCTATCCGCCAAAGCGCCGCGCCTCTCCGACCTCTCCAAGCTCATTCCATCGGTCCCTCCAGGCACCCCCGATTATCTGAATGCCATCTTGGCCGCCCTCGATAAGCGACGCCCGGACATCGCGTCGGTCGAGACCTACGAACCGATCGACCGTCTCCTCCCTATCTGGCGAGAGATTTTTGCTAAGCTCGAAGCACGAGGGATTAGGATAAAGTATTGGTCTGATCCCCTATTAAAACCGGACGACCTTCGATCTGCTGCGCCTTTTTCGGCCGATTCTCTCTCTGCGTCTGATTCCTCGGCTGCTCGCTCCTCCAAAAAGGCTCCCTTTTCCTCGGCTGCTCGAACAGCCGCGCACGCCGCTCTCTCCGCATCCTCCGCCTCCTCCGACCTCCGCCGCGCCCTCACGCCCGGTTTCGTCCCCGCCGGCGACGGATCGCTCCTCCTCTTCAGGCCCTATAACCCTCTCGACGCCGCCGAAAG
>JALHUR010000069.1 GCA_022867325.1 Candidatus Aminicenantota bacterium
CCTTCCTCGAGCCCGGCTTTATCCTCGGCGGTCAGGATTTTGTCGACCCCGGTCCCCGTCACCCGGCCCGAGGCCGAGTCCGCGAGCTTGACCATGAGGTTTAAAATGTTGCCGGCCGGCCGTCCTTCAGTCGAATACGGTCTCCCGCTCGGGATGCTCCAGGAATTCATAGAAAAGCCCGATCTGGCCCCGCGTGATCCGTTCCTTGGAGAGGGGAGGGAGTTTCTCCCTGTCGAAGAAACCGACGTCCATGACCTCCCAGCCTTTGTCGAGCGTCCCGCCCCGCTCGCGGCAGAGGAACATGAGCTTGTAGATATGGAAAGGGGAGGGCGGATGGGGATGAAGGGCCTTGTCCAGGACCGCGACGAGCCGGATCGGCTCGACCTTGAGGCCGGTCTCTTCGCGCGTCTCCTTGACGACGGTCCGGGCCGGGGATTTATGGGAGCACTAAGGTTTCCATTCTCCTGGTCGGGCGTCAACGCTGGTTGACGTTTTCCCGTACTGATTCGCCCGTCCGAGCCAGTTTTCCGCCCGGCTTTTCAGGGAGACTTGACTTTATCCGTAGCGTTGGCCTGTTTCTTGAGGCCATTCTCCCGCCATAGCGGGAGAGAAGCCTCCAGAAACGGGCCAATATCACAGACAGGACCGCATCTCCCTGGAAAGACGCGATGAACCCCGGCTCGAACGAGAAAATCAAGTGAGAAAATGTCAATAGGTGTTGACGCGCCGCGGAGGAAATGGGAAACGCAAGGGAACGGACACAGCTCGGCTTTATCTCTGCGCGGCGATGCCGAACGTCGAGGACTGACGACCGGTAGGCTCTCAAGTTTGTGATCGCCAGGGCCCTCTTCTCGCGAAGAGATTCGGGGGAAGGGAGCCTTTTTTTCGGATGGCGGGATTTACGATTCCTGCGCGATCAGGAGCGTCGTGGGGTCGAGGTGGAGATGAAGGCCTTTGGCCACGGGGTGGTCGTGGTTCTTGATGAGGTTGAGCCGAACGTGGTCGGCCGCGGCCTTGAGCGTGATGAGCACGTCCATTTCGGGCAAGAACGCTTCGAGCTCCCGGGGCACTCCGCGCTCATTGAACAGAGGCTCATCGCCTTTCAAAGAAGCGCTGAACCAAACTTCCAGGCCGAGCCGCGAGGCAAACTCCCGGAATTTTTTCAGGTCCTCGGACCCTTCCGGCCGGCCGAAATCATAGCCGTCGAAGATGACCGTATCCGCGTTGAAATGGCCGGCGACGATCATGGACTCCACGCTCCGCAGGACCTGTTCCGTCTTAACGCCGTCCTGCTTGAAATTCATGATGACCCGTTTGCGGACGACCTCGTCGTGAAAATCCTCGGGCAGCTCCAGGTCCTTCTGCCGGGCCAGCTCCTTGCTGCTCCCATAGTCTGTTTTGTTTACATAGAATTATGCAGATGGTGACGCAAAAGTGACACAGTGGATGAGAGTCTGAGCAACTCGCTGGTAGTCTGTTGAGTTCCATGGAATGTACCGGGATTGACAACCTTCCGCGATCGGCGATACATTACTGTCATGATGGCTAGCAGGAATAATTCATCGCCCGGAGCGGGGATTCACCGTGCCTTTGAAAAAGGAATTTTCTATTAACTTAAGTCCATCGGGCCTGCGTCATAGAAGTGGGGTAAATCATGCGACTCGGGACTCCCAGTAGTCTTCGAGCCGGTTGGATTTCATCACGCATCGCAAGGCGATGATGGCGTTCGCTCCCCGGACGGTCCATTCCATTCCCGATTGCTTGAG
>JALHUR010000070.1 GCA_022867325.1 Candidatus Aminicenantota bacterium
GAAGGGAATGCCGGCCGAGGCGATCGCCGAAGCCCGGCGGGCCCTGGAGCTCGATCCGAAGCTGGCGCTCGCCCGCAACAACCTGGGGATTGCCTTCGCCAGGCTGGGGCGAAACGAAGACGCCTTCCGCGAGCTGGGAGAGGCCGTCGCGATAGACCCGAACTGCCGGGACGCTCTCTGGAACCTCGGAAACCTTTATTTCCAGGCAGGGCGGTTTGACCGGGCGCTCGACCTCTATCTCAGGATGGAGCGCCTCGACCCCCGGAACGGCGCCCTCCTCAACAATATTGCCGTCGCTTACTATAGGCTTGAATCCTACCGGCCGGCCTGGGAGTACGCGAAGAAAGCTGAGGCGGCCGGATTCGCGATCCACCCCGATTTCCTGTCGGAACTCAGGAAAAAGCTCGGCCCCGGTCCCGGCCGATGCGGCGGATGCGCTTAGGAGGACGCTAAGCTCCGGCCGCCCGCTCCAGCCGCTTCAGGACGGCGAACATGAAACCGGCCGAGAGGATACAGGCGACGACACAAATCATCCACAGGGACCAGAGGGGAACCCGCATCCAGAGATAGCCGACGACGCCGACCAGGTTCATGCCGATGGCGGTGGCGGCGAACCAGCCGCCCTGCATCAGGCCTTTATATTTGGGCGGCGCGACCCGGGATACGAACGAAATGCCGATCGGGCTCAGAAACAACTCCGCGATCGTCAACATGAAGTAGGTCGAGATCAGCCAGTAGACCGAGACCTGCGAGCCGGCCGGGGCGACCAGACCGCCCAGCGCGTTGGGACTGGGGAGTTTCAGCGAACCCACGACGAGGACGGTGAAGGCCAGCGCCGTCAGCAGCATCCCGAGGGCGATTTTGCGGGGAGCGCTCGGCTCCTTTCCCTTCCGGTTGAGGTATCCGAATATGGCGATAACGATCGGCGTCAAGACCACGATGAAGAAGGGATTGAAATGCTGGAACCTCTGGGGCGTGAAGGGATTGACGTCCTGGTATCCCCGGAAGCGGAGGTAGGCGAGCAGCCCGAAGCCGATGAAAGCCGAGCCGCCTAGGAGGCGGGCCGTCCGTCCGCTCCCTTTCTTGACGAGAAAGACGAGGCCGGCCGCGGCCAGGAAGATCGAGAGGAGCCCGACCAGGTCCAGCCAGAGGTTTGAAATCTTGCCGACGCTGGGGACCGTGTAATCCCGGGCGAAAAAGGTCATGGTCGCGGCGCTCTGCTGGAACGACATCCAAAAGAAGATGACGATAAAGAAGACAAGGCCGAGGGCGACCAAGCGCTCCTTGGTCTGTTGAGGGGTCAACTCGACAACCTGGGCCTTGTGGGCTTCGGAAAGCTTCTTCTGTTTTTCAGTCAGGTCGGCTTGGGCGTAGTGTTTCCGGAATCCCCAGAAGACGATCATGGAAATGATCAGGCTGATGCAGGCGACGCCGAACCCGAAATGGTAGGATTTGCCCAGGGCGTTGATGTAGCTCTCCGAGAACGCCTTGAGCGAATTGAGCGTCAGGGACGGATCCTGGAGCTTGGCGATCGCCAGGTAGTCGGCCGCGTCGGCGAGCCGCCCCTTCACGAAATCATTGGCCAGGGCCGGAATCCGGGCGTCGTAGACGTAATGGGAGGCGGACAGGATCCAATTGCTGACCTTCTCCGAGGCCGTGGGCGCGAACATAGCGCCGACGTTGATCCCCATGTAAAACAGGTTGAAAGCCCGGTCCCGGAGCGGACTGTAGCGGGGATCGTCATAGAGGTTCCCGACCAGGGCCTGGAGGTTGCCTTTGAACAAGCCCGTTCCCAGGGCGATAGTCGCCAGGGCGGTGACGACGAGTCCGAATCCCGTCGCCATCCGCGTCGGGAGGGCCAGCAGGATGTAGCCGATGAACATGACGATCATGCCCAATTTGATCGTACGGCCGTAACCGAGGACCCGGTCGGCCAGGGCCCCGCCCAGAAGAGGAAAGATATAAACGCCGGACATGAATAGACTGTAGACGAGGCTCGAAGCTCCGGCGCTCAGGCCATACTTCGCCTGCATGAACAGGACGAAGATGCTGACCATGGTGTAAAAGCCGAACCGCTCGCCCATGTTGGCGAAAAAAGCAACGATGAGACCCTTGGGATGCCCCTTGAACATGCGTCACCGCCCTCGGAGTGATTTGGCCATCTCAGGCTGATGCCCGATGGCGAGATTACCACAGAACGGCCCCTCCGGCAATCAGAAGCGACATGAGGCGGCCCGTTTGATTTTGGGGCTCGGCGCGTTTAGAATGAATGAAGCCGGACCGATTGTGATGAAAAAATTTTTATTCGCCTTCCTCCTGTTCGGCCTCGCGGCCTCGATGCCGGCGGAAGCCGCGGTCAAGGGCGATCGCCCCAACCTGCTCCTGGTCACGGTCGACACCCTGCGGGCCGACCGGTTGGGCTGCTACGGCCGCGGGTCCGCGGAGACGCCGATCATGGACGGCCTGGCCCGCGGCGGCGCCCTGTTCGAGAGGGCCTTCGCGCACACGCCTACAACCCTGCCTTCTCACACCAACATCCTTCTCGGCCTGACCCCGCCCGCCCACGGCGTCCACGACAATTCGGGATTCATCGTCCGCCCCGAGTTCCTGACCCTGGCCGAGCTGTTGAAAGCCGGCGGATACGAGACGGGGGCCTTCATCGGCGCCTTCCCGCTCAACTCCCGGTTCGGATTGGCCCAGGGCTTCGACGTCTATGACGACGCCTGCGGGTCCCAGGCTCCCGGCCTGCTCGAGTTCGTGGAGAGGAAAGCCGAGGCCGTCATCGAAAAAGCCTTGGCATGGCTCAGGGACCCGAAAAGGGCCGAACCCTGGTTCTTGTGGATCCATCTGTTCGACCCCCATCAACCCTGGCTGCCGCCCGAACCCTACAAAACCCGGTACGCTTCCGCGCCCTATGACGGAGAGGTCGCATACACGGACCGCGCCCTCGGAACGCTCCTGGCTTACTTAAAAGACCTCCGCCTGGAGGGACGGACGTTCATTGTCCTGACCGGCGACCACGGCGAATCGCTGGGCGATCACGGCGAGCTGACCCACGGCTATTTCGCCTATAACGCGACGCTCCGAGTCCCCCTGATTCTGTCCGGCCCCGGAATCAAACCCGCCCGCATATCCGGAAACGTCGGCCATGTCGACATTCTGCCCACCGTCTGCGATCTCCTCAAGCTCAAGCTTCCGCCCGGCATCCAAGGGGCGTCCCTCCGCCCGCTCATCGAGAAAAAGAAGGCGCCCTCCCGGCCCATTTATTTCGAATCCCTAAACGCCTACACCAGCCGGGGCTGGGCGCCGCTCCGGGGCTTTATCGACGGAAACGAAAAATTCATCGACCTCCCCATCCCCGAGCTCTACGACCTGGACAAGGATTTCGATGAAACCCGGAACCTGGCCGGAGGCCGCGACCTCGGACCGTTCCGGGAACGATTCGGCCGGCTGCTGGCTTCGCTCTCAGCTCCCGGCGAGGGTCGGGCCGCGGCGGCCATGGACGGCAAGACGCTGGGAAAGCTCCGCTCTCTGGGCTACGTGGCTTCCGCCCGACCCGCGGCCCGGAAGACATTCACGGCCGCGGACGACCTCAAGACCCTCCTCCCCTTCAACCAAAAGTGGATGGAGGCCATGCTTCTCAGGGATCAAGGCCGGACCGACGAGGGCATCAAGCTCCTCGAGGAGATCGTCGCCGGTCGCAAGGATTTCGACCTCGCCTTCACTTACCTGGCCCATTTTCTCAAGGAGCGGGGCCGGTTCGATGAGGCCGTCGAAGTCCTTCGGGACGGCGTCGCCAACAACCCCGAGAACTTCACGATCCTGACCGCATACGGAATCATCCTGGTTGAAGCCGGACGCTTCGACGAGGCCGTCGGGCTTCTCAACAGGGCCCTGGATATCATCGATTACGACCCCGAGGCTTGGAACTATCTCGGCGTCGCCCTTTGGAACAAGGGCGATTTCGCCGAAGCCCGGAAGGCCTATGAGCGGGCCCTCGCCCTCGACGCCGATGACGCCATCGTCATCGCCAACGTTGGTTCCCTCGACTTGTCGGCCTACCTGCAGACCCGGTCCGGAGAGTCCCTGGCCGCGGCCATCGAGAGCTTCCGGAAGGCCATCGCCGTCGATCCCGCTTACCCGGCGGCCTACAACGGCCTGGGGGCGGCCCTAAAAATGTCAGGCGATCCGGCCGGCGCGATCGCGGCCTGGACCAAGGCGGTCGAGCTCAAGCCCGATTTCGGTTTCCCCCTTTACAACCTCGGCCTGACCCTGCTCGAACAAGGGGAGAAAGCGAGGGCCCTCGGCTTCCTGTCCCGCTACCGGGATCTATCCTACGGAGCTCTTTCCGCGGAGGAGAAGCGGGCGCTGGACGACGCGATTGCGCGCTGCCGGGCTGATCGCTGACGCCGCCCCAGCCTTATCCGCCGGCCGTCGCAACCCAGAGATCCCCGTTCGGGCAGGCCAGAAGCCCCTGGACACGATCGCTGGGCAGCTCGGCGCCTTGGGAGAAGCCGGCGAAATTCACACCGTTATAAGGGCCAATCCTCCCCAAGTCCCGACCCAGATGTATCCGTTTAAGGTCAAATTCCGCGGAGGGCGGGGAATGAGGCTGAAGCTCCACGGACTTACGTCTGTGGGATCTGCCCTTCGCAGGCGTTGGAGCGCCTGTCCCCGAAGCGGGGAATTCCTCCACGGACTAACGTCCGTGGAATCCCGCGAAGGGGATTGACGGGATTCGGGCCCGTCCTTACAATGAAGACGGAGACCGGAGGAGCCAATCCAATGAGAGAGCGAGCAACAAACGTCAGGAGGTCGGATTTCGCGGGTTCGTGGTATCCCGGAGACAAGGCCGGGATCCTCAAGGCCATTAAAGCGTTCGAACCGTCGGCCGTACGGCCTAAGTCCCTGGCGGGCGGCCTCGTCGGCGGCATCGTCCCCCATGCCGGCTGGGTCTATTCGGGCCGCCTCGCCGCGAACGTCATCCAAGTCCTTTCCGAGCGCTCCCGTCCGGACACCGTCATTCTCTTCGGCGGCCACCTGGGTCGGGGCATGAAGCCGGTCATCATGCCCGAGGGCGAATGGGAAACGCCGTTGGGGAACATCGCCGTGGACGCCGAGCTGGCCGCTCCCCTCCTCACCGCGTTCCGCTTCAGCGAAGAATCGCCGGAGGACCATGACGAGGACAACACGATCGAGCTCCAACTGCCCTTCATTAAACACTATTTCCCCGCGGCCAAGGTCGTGGCGATCGGGGCGCCGCCCGAGGACGTTTCGTTCGCGATCGCGGAAGCGATCGTCAAGGCGGCCGGGACTCTCGGACGCCGGCTGATCGCGGTCGGATCTACGGATCTGACCCACTACGGACCCAACTACGGAATGACCCCCAAGGGAAGCGGGGCCGAAGCGGTCCGCTGGGTCAAGGACGTCAACGATAAAAAGGCCGTCGAACTCATGACCGCCCTGGACGCGGCCGGAGTCCGCGAGGAAGCCCTACGCCGCCACAACGCCTGCTGCATGGGCGCGGCCTCGACAGCCGTCCATCTCGCCAAGCTCCTGGGCGCGACCAAGGGAGAGCTCCTGGATTATTACACGAGCTACGATGTATCGCCGAACGCGAGCTTCGTCGGATACGCCGGCATCGTGTTCGGATAGCGGATCGGGAACCGGACGGCCATGAGCGGCTGGAAAGACCATATCGCCTTCGTCCTGGTCGAGCCGACCGAGCCGGGGAACATCGGAGCCGCGGCCCGGGCCCTCAAGAACATGGGGTTCCGGCGGCTCGAGCTTGTCAGGCCGACCGAGCACCTTTCGTTCCAGGCCAGGGCGATGGCCTGCGGCGCCAAGGATATCCTCGAGCGGGCCCCGATCCACTCGTCGTTCGAGGAGGCCATTGCCGGCGCGACCCTCGTCGTCGGGACGACGCGGCGGCGCGGCCGGAACCGGGGGCTCTTCCTCCCCTTCAAGGACGGCGCGGAGCGGATCGTCCGGGCGGCCCCCGGGAACAAGGTCGCCGTCCTGTTCGGAAACGAGCATAACGGACTGACCAACAGCGAGCTCGCCTCCTGCGCGTTTTTGTTGACGATTCCGACCGACGACGCCGCCCCTTCCCTCAACCTCGCCCAGAGCGTTCTTCTCGCGGCTTACGAGCTCAGCCGGCTTCCCGCGCCGGGCGAAATTCCGAAGTTCGTGACGCAGACGGAGATTCAGCGGCTCTTCCGCAGGGTCCAGTCGACGATCCGGCTTCTCGAATACACCGCCCGGGGAGACCGCGACCTGGAGGCCGAGATTCTGCGCAACCTGAGGCAGGTGATCGGCCGATCCGGCCTGACGACCTGGGAATACAACATGATCTACGGGCTCTGCTCCCAGGCCGAGCGGAAGCTCAAGCCGCGGCCGGCGGATTCGGGCGGCCCCAAGGGCAGGCGGCCCGGCTATTAGCGCAAATCCGGAGGCCGAGGGGAGCGGGGGGAATTCCTCAGCAGGTCAGATGGATGGCGGCCACGACCCGGCCCGTCCCGCGAACCCGGTTATAGGTTTCGACGGCGTTCTTGGTCCGGAGGACGATGACGCGGATGCGCCGGGCTTCGAGGTCGGCGACGACCTCGGGGGGAACGGCCATTTCCCCGAAGGCGCCGGTGCCGATGACGACTATTTCCGGGTCGGCCTCGATGACTCCTCGCAGGTCCTCGGTCGACAGACGGTGCCCTTCCTTGCGGCGCCAAGCGGCGTCCACATACTTGGGGTAGATGACGACGTCCGTCGTGTATTCGCGGCCCTCGACGAGGATTCGTCCGAAGGCATAAAGGTCAATTTTCATATCCCCAATCCCTTCAAGGTTGAACTCATTATACCGAGATCGCAATCAATTGTGAATGCGTCCCGAGAAGCCGGGGCGATTTGTCAAGGCCGCCCCGAAGCCGGTATCCGCATCGCCCTGTAGCGTCGGGCTTCCTCCTCTTTACCCCAGACCTCGTATAGCCGGACGAGCTCCCGGATCGTCCGTTGGGTCCACTCGTCCTTGTCCCCCAGGCTGCTCTCGAAGATGGGGAGGGCCGCCAACAGCTGCTTTTCCGCCTCGCCGTACCGGCCCAGGTTGATCAGACAGCCGCCGTATTTCGTCCTGAACTTCGCGAGATCCTGGTTGTCCTCGCCGAAATCCTTGAGGGCGGAGGGAAGCGCTTCGGCGAATATCGCCTCCGCTGCCTTGTTCTCACCCTTCCGGCTGAGGAGATAGGCCAGATTGCCCTTGGCGAAGGACCGCCAAGGATGCCCCTGCTTATCCAAGACGGCCGCGCCTTCGCGCAGAAACGGCTCGGCCTCGGCAAGATTTCCCTTTTTGAGGAGAAGGTTCCCCAGGTTGTTGAGGTCCACGCCGACGTTGACATCCTCGGAACCCAGGAGCTTGCGTTCGATCTCAAGAATCCTCCGGAAGAGGAGTTCCGCCTCGCCGAGCTTGTCTTGGTCCTGGAGGACCAGGGCCAGGTTGTTGAGGATGTTCAGTACGTCCGGATCCTCGTCTTTACGGGTCCGTTCTAGGATGGCCAACGCCCTCCGGTACAGGGACTCCGACTTCGCGAACTCTCCCCGTTCATGCTTGAGGATGCCGAGCGCGGTCAAGGGAGAGGCCAGATCCTTATGCTCGGGCCCGAGTTCTTCCTCCACGACCCGGCAGGCGGAGAGGAGAAGGTCCTCGGCTTCTTTGTACTTGCCCAACCTCAGATAGGTCTGTCCGATGCTCTGCCGGAGGCTCGATTCGACCTCGGGCTGATTCCGGAAGGACTCTTCGATTTTTCCGGTCGTGGCCTTGAGCGCTTCCAGGACCGTCGTGTCGCGGCCGGCGCCCTCGACCGGGTTGGCCGAACCCATCGTCTCCAGGAGAAATTCGTTGATCGCCTTGGCCTTGGCGGCCTCCTTCTCCGCCCTCGTCCGCTCTCGGGCGATCTTGGCGGACAGGAGCGTCATGGTCAGCGCGAACCCGGCCAGGAAGACCAGGAAGGCGACCGCGAAGGCGAATCCGATCTTGTGGCGGGCGATGAGCTTGCGGTGTTGATAGATACCGCTGGGCGCGCGGGACGTGATCGGCTGGTTCTGGAGGTAAAGTTCGACATCCTCGGACAGAGCGCCGACGCTCTGGTAGCGCCGGCTCGGATCCTTTTCGAGAGTTTTGGCCAGGATGGTCTGGATATCGCCGTCGGCCTTCCGGACGCCCCGCCAGCACTTGGCCAGCGGCCGGGGCGGCTCCTCGACGATCGTTCGGGCCATGGTCGGAAGCGAGGCCCGGGTCAGGTCGTAGGGCAGGACGCCGGTCAGCATTTCATACAGAACGACGCCGAGCGAATAGACGTCGGAGCGGACGTCGATCTCGTCCGGGTTGCCGCGGACCTGCTCGGGGCTCATGTAGGGGAAGGTCCCGAATACCTGGCCGGCTTCGGTCACCAGGGCGCTCACGGCCAGGTCGGTATCCGTCATCCGGGCCAGGCCGAAATCGAGGACCTTGATCTCAGGGACGCGGCCGGGCCCGGCGCCGGACGGATCCGGGGCGCTGAGCACGATGACGTTGGCGGGCTTGAGGTCGCGATGGATGATGCTCCGCTGGTGGGCGTAGCTCACGGCGCCGCAGATCTTGCCGAAGAGCTGAAACCGGAAGCGGATTTCTTCGGGAGAGAGCAGGCCGGACGCGGCCCGGGGGGCCAGGAAGGCGGTCAGGGTCTCGCCGCGGACGAGTTCCATCGCGAAATAATGGCGACCGTCCTCGGTGCGGCCGGATTCGTAGATGGCGGCGATGTTGGGATGCTTGAGACGGGCCAGCGTCTGGGCTTCGCGCTGGAACATCTTGACCGTCGTATCGGTGACCAGGGTTCCGCCCCGGATGACCTTGAGGGCGACCGCCCGCTTGGGATTCTGCTGCTCGGCCTCGTAGACGATCCCCATCCCGCCCCGCCCCAGTTCCTTGACGATGACGTATTTTCCGGCGAACAGCGTCCCCCGGGCCGGATCCTGGGCGGGGGATTGAAGGATCCGGGTCCCGGCGGGAACCGTCCCGCCCGGGTCGAGCGGGACCGCGCACATCCGGCAGAACCGGGAGCCGGGGTCGTTCTCGGCGCGGCAACTCGGGCAGGCGACGCTCACGCGGATCCTCTATAGCTATACATTAAACATCTGCGGAAAAAGTGTCAACCCATCGACTCCCCGGCCGAAGCTCCACGGACTAATGCTCATTGGAGCGCCAGTACTCATGAACCGATTCCGGTTCATGAGTGCATGAATGCCGGCACTCATAAGCCGTTTCCGGCTTATGAGTGTTTAAAGGCGGGGCTCCGATTTTAAGCCCCGCCTTTCAGGGCGGGGTAGCGTCGGCGAACGGGTCAACCGCCGGGCGCGCGCGGGCCTCCGGCGCTTTTGCATCAAAGGACGTCCTGGGCTACAATCGGAGCCGGCAAGGAGGCTCGCCATGAAAAACGGACGGATCACGGTCAAACGCACCTTTATCGCGCTTCTTCTTGTGACGGCTTCGGCCGGACTTCAGGGCCGATCGCAAGAACCGGATTACGGCTCCATCGACGGGATCCTGGCGGCCCTTTACGGCTCGATCGGCTGCGGCCCGGGGAGACCGCCCCGAATCGAGGTGCTGCGGACGCTCTATCTGCCCGAAGCCCGGCTCGTCCGGATGACCAAGGACGGCCCCAACCGGATGGACCTGGACGGATTCTTCTCCTCGTTCCTGGACCGGATTCGGAAAGGGGACATCCAAACCTTCGTCGAGGAAGAAATCGCGCGGAGGACGGAAGCTTTCGGATCGATCGCCCAGGTCTTCAGCGTCTACCGGAAGGGCATGAACACGGCGAAACCCGAGGAGTTCGTCAGGGGGATCAACAGCCTTCAGCTCATCAATGACGGCCGGCGCTGGCGGATCGTCAGCATTATCTGGCAGGACGAGACCCTCGATCATCCCATCCCGGATATTTATTTAATAAAATAGTGGCCGATGCAGATCATTCTCGCCTCCCAATCCCCGCGCCGCCGGGAGCTTCTCAAGAAAATCCTGCGCTCGTTCCGGGTCGTTCCCAGCGGATTCGACGAATCCACCCTCAGCGAAAAGGATCCGGTTCGTTTCGCGACCGAGGCCGCCGTAGCCAAGGCCCGCGAGGTCGGCGAGCGCTTCCCGGCCTCCCTGATCATCGCCGCGGACACGGTCGTCTGCCTGGACGGCGAGATTTTCGGCAAGCCCAAGGATCGCGAGGACGCCCGGGCCATGCTCCGGCGTCTGTCGGGCCAGGCCCACCGCGTCATCACGGGAGTGGCGCTCTACAAGAAAAACGAGGACAGGCTCCTGGCCGGGCACGAGACGACGCACGTCCGTTTCAAGACGCTCTCCGACGCCGAGATCGAGGCCTATCTCGAAACGGGCGGCCATGCCGACAAGGCCGGCAGCTACGCCGTCCAGGAGGTCGGGGACGCCTTCATCGAGATTCTCGAGGGCGACTATGATAACGTCGTGGGCCTTCCGGTGGCCAAGGTTCGCGCCTTGTTCGACGAGTTCGTCCATCCGGAGGCGACGGCCGTCATCTCCGACATCGCGTTCCCCAACGACTGGGGAGTTGGGACCTTGGAGAGCGGCGTCGTGGTTTTCGTGCCTCGGGCCGTTCCGGGCGACCGGGTCCGAGTCCGGATCGCCCGGGCCAAGAAGAAGCTCCGCTTCGGACGTATCATCCGGGTCGAGGAACAGTCTCCATTCCGGATCGAGCCCCCCTGCCCTCACTTCGAAGTCTGCGGCGGATGCGCCTTCCAGAATCTGGCCTACCCCAAACAACTCGAGCTCAAGGAGCGCTATCTTCGCGCGACCCTGCGCAAGATCGGCCGGATCGAGACGGAGAACGTCCGAATCGATCCGATCGTCCCTTCGCCGGCGCTCTTTGGATACCGGAACAAGATGGAGTTCGCCTTCGGCGGGGTGGGAGAGGCGCCCAATCTCGGCCTGCGCGAAAGGGCGACACCCTTCCGCCGCTACGAGCGGCGAACCGTCCCGCTCTTGGGCTGTCTCATCTTCAGCCCGGCCGCCGAGAAAATCTTCCCGGCCGTGCTCGTCTGGGCGCGGACCGCCGGCCTGACCGCCTTCGACCCGATGACCGGGAAGGGCTATCTCCGCAACCTCGTCCTCCGCGAGAGCAAAGCGACCGGCGAGGTCATGGCCATCCTCGTGACCAGGAGCGGCGGATCGCCGGACATGGGGGGTCTGGCCGCTATCCTCAAGGCGCGGGCCCCCGAAGTCGGCAGCCTGTGGTGGGCCGAGACCGACCGAGTCCCCGACATTGTGGATTTGTCAATAATCAGGCCCATCGCCGGAACCTCATCGATCGAGGACCGCCTCGCCGAAGTGACCCTACGGATCTCCCCCGAATCGTTCATCCAGCCCAACCCGGGAGCGGCGGCGCTCGCCTACCGAGCGATCGCCGAAGAAGCCGGACAGCTCGGGAGCCGGCGCGCCCTGGGGCTCTATTGCGGCCCGGGTTCGATCGAGATCCTCCTCTCGCGGACCGTGGACGAAGTCGTGGGGATCGATTCCGAAGCCGCCAATATCGAGGTCGCCCGCCAGAACGCCCTGACCAACGGCGCCGGGAATGCCCGGTTCATCGAAGGCCACGTCGAGGACGTCCTGAAGGGACCCTCACTCGGCCTTTTCGACCTCCTCGTCCTCGACCCGCCGCGCGCCGGGATAAGTCCCTAGGGGCTCAAGCTGGTTTTATCGCTGGACGTCCCCCATATCGTCTACCTCTCCTGCAACCCGGCCGCCCTGGCCCGGGACCTGGCCCTGTTCGGAGACAAAGGATACCGCCCGATCCGGATCGCGCCGGTCGATTTCTTCCCCCACACGCCCCATCTCGAAACGCTGGCCGTCCTATCGCGCTCGTCGCCATGAATCCCGGAGATCCGACATGAACGGAACGCTCGTTGTCAACATCCTGGGTTGGCTGGGCGTCGTCGCCCTGCTCATCGCCTATGCCCTCATCTCGGCCGGAAGGA
>JALHUR010000071.1 GCA_022867325.1 Candidatus Aminicenantota bacterium
AGCATGCCGCCCAAGCTGTGCCCGAGAATGAAGACCTTGTCCTTGGCGATCTTAGGCGTCGCTCTCAGCATGGCGAGGCCGGCCTGGCTATCGTCGATCGTCTCCTCCCTGACCGTGAGAGACGCCAGGAGCTTGGGATCGGCCATGAGCTTGGTCCCATAAGTCCTGGTTCTCTTGTCGTAGCGCAGGACGGCGATGCCGCGCGAAGCCAGTCCCCAGGCCAGGTCGCGGAAGGGCTTGTTGGGGCCGATCGTTTCGTCGCGGTCGTTGGGGCCGGAGCCGTGGACGAGGACGAGGGCGGGGAAGGGGCCGGGGCCCTTGGGGAGGGTCAAGAGGCCGGCCAGGGGCCAGTCCGGTCCGCCCACAGTGACCTCGATTTCCTCGAACAGCGCCCGGTCCGCGTAGGCGGGAAGTTTCGGCTCGGCCGGAGGCAGCGAGGGGACGAAAAAGAATCCGGCGATCCGTTTGTCCTTATCGAAGACGACTTTGGCGTCGAGAGTGACTTTGGCGAATTCGCAGGTGACGAGGACGACGTCGTAGGGCTCTTCCCTGACGCGGCGGGCGGCCGTTTGCCGTTTAAATTCGCCGAACCGGACCGGAACTTCCTTCCAGAACGCGGCCAGCTTATCCGAGCCCGAGAGCTTCAGCATGGTCTCATCGAAGTCCTTGGCGGCCGTCGCGAAGTCTCCCAGGGCGAGGGAGGTGACCATGGCCCGGGCTTTGACGACCAATTCGCCCTGTTCGGCGGGGGCCTGTTGCCGGCCGGCGCGGCTCCAGGCGGCCAGACAGAGAAGCGCGGCGATAATAACGGCTATTTTTTTCACGGCCATGACCTCCACGGATTTCAAAGAACCATTCTAATCTATTTCGGCCGTCCTTCAAAGGCGTTCGTAGTCGGCTGAGCCGGGGTTGTACATCTCCGCAGGCTTGGCTTATAATCGGCGCATGAATCCATTCCTCGAAGGAGGGACCCGTGCGGACCGTCGAAGAATCTAAACAATTATTCCGAAGGACGGTCGTCATCGGCGCGGCCATTCTCTGCAGCCTGCCGGTCTACGCCGTCCTGGTCGAAATCCTGCGCTCCCGATTGAAGCCCTTCCACGGTTTTTCTCAAATTCCCTGGGGGCAGGTCCAGACCGTGCGCTACCTGATCTATGGGCTGGCCATCGCCTTCATCGTATTTATCAGGCTGCTGAGGGGGCGCCAGCTGCGCGTCGTTCCGGGCGAGGATCCCCGAAAGATCCTGATGCGGCTGATGCGCATTTCGGTCGTCACTTTCGTGCTGGCCGAGATCCCGGGCCTTCTCGGACTCATCCTCTTTTTAATCGCCGGGATGAACAAGGATTTCTACATTCTTCTGTTCATCTCGCTCATCCTCGAGTTCATGTATTTCCCGCGCTACGCCCAGTGGGAGGATGCTCTCTCCCGGGGACGCGGCGCCTGCTGAGGAGGGATTCGATGAAAAAAGCCCTTGTCTTAATCATCCTATTGGCCCTGGGCCTGGCCGGGACCGGGCTTTTCCTGCGGGCCCAAAACGCCCCGGAACCGGTCTTGCCTCTCCGCTACGAGATCTGGGTCGAGCTGGACAATGTCCAGAAAATGCTCCACGGCCGCGAGGACATCGCCTGGAGGAATACGACTCGCGATGAGGTCAAGGAAATTTGGTTCCATCTGTATTGGAACGCTTTCAAGAACGAGCGCAGCGCCTTCTTCCAGGATGCCAAGGACCAGACCTTCGCCCGGAGCGAGCTTCCCAAAGAAGGGGAGTGGGGTTGGGTCGACGTCGTCCGGATCGAGCTCGCCGACGGCCGGGATTTAAAGCCGGGCATGGAGTTCATCTCGCCGGACGGTCCCCGCTACCAGGGCGATCTTACGGTCCTGCGCGTACCCCTGCCGGAGCCGGTGATCCCGGGCGGGGAGGTCCGCCTTAAGATCGAATTCGAGTCCAAGGTTCCGCGCCGGGCCGCCCGGACGGCCTACTACCAGGACCGGTTCTTCATCGGGCAGTGGTTCCCCAAGCCGGGCGTCTATGAGGAGGGGAAAGGCTGGAACTGCCACGCATACCACGAAAACTCGGAATTTTTCGCCGATTACGCCGATTTCGCCGTCCACATCACGGTCCCCGAGACCTTCGTCGTCGGCGCCTCCGGCAAGCAAACCGCCGCCGTCCGCGACGAAAAAGGCAAGAAAACAACCTATACGTACATGCAGTCCGCCATCCATGATTTTGCCTGGACGGCCGACCCGGCCTTCATCAAGGTCGAGCGGGACTTCATCGCCTCCGAGGAAGTGACGGCGACCGAGTACCGGGATCTTTCCGGCCGGCTCGGCCTGCCCGTCGAGGAGCTGAAGCTGCCCGACGTCAAGATGATCCTGCTCATCGCGCCCCAGCACAAAGCCCAAATCGACCGGCACTTCAAGGCCCTTAAGGCGGCCCTTAAGTACTACGGCCTTTGGTACGGCCCTTACCCTTACGAGACGGTCACGATGGTGGACCCGCCCTACCGGACCGGGAGCGGCGGCATGGAGTATCCGACCCTGTTCACGGCCGGGACCTCGGCCATCACCTCGGACCGGGCCTGGTCGCCCGAAGGCGTCATCATCCACGAGTTCGGACACGGCTACTGGTACGGTCTCGTCGGCAATAATGAGTTCGAGGAGGCTTGGCTCGACGAGGGGATCAACACCTATTCGACCGGCAAAGTCATCGCCAAGGCCTACGGGCTCGGCGCCCTGCCGCTCTCGCTCAAGGGCATCCCCCTGGACAAGTTGTTCAGGGTGCCGTCTTACCTGGATTATGAACTGGACCGGGCGGCCGGGCTCAGCGTCGTCGAACTCGATCCGATCGTCACGGCCTCCTGGCTTTTTTACAGCCGCCTCAGCTACGCCCTCAACGTCTACCAAAGGGCATCGACCACGCTCAACACCCTGGAGCGTCTGTTGGGCTAGGACGTCATGGTCCGCATCCTCCGCAACTTCCAGATGGGCTATCGCTTCCGACATCCCGGCTCCGAGGATTTTATCCGGATCGCCGAGGAGACGGCCGGCCGCGACCTGGGCTGGTTCTTCGGGCAATACCTCTACGACACCCTGAATTTCGACTACGGGGTGGACGGCCTCCGCTCCACCGAGAAGTCCGTCGCCGACTTGGGAGTCTTCGACAAAGACGGCAAGAAGGATGAAACGACGCCCAAGAAGATCGATGAGCTCAAAAAGAAGAAGGACGCTTCGAAGAAGACTTATTTGAGCCAAGTTACGATCAAGCGCCAGGGCGAGGCCAAGGTCGGTCCGGGTTTTCCGGTGATACTCGAAGTCGTCTTCGAGGACGGAAGCCGGGAGACGCGGACCTGGGACGGCCAGGCCCGCTGGGAGACCTTCCATTTCCAGAAACCGGCCAAGGCCGCGTCGGCCCGGATCGATCCCGAAAACCGGTGGCTCCTGGATTCCAATTTGGCCAATAACTCCGTCAAAGCCAAGCCGTCGCGGGCCGGCGTGTGGCGGATCACGAGCTTGGTCCTGTTCTGGACCCAGAACGTCCTCCACGTCCTGGGCGGACTGGTTTGACAAGGAGACGACCATGGGCATGATGAAAAGCTTCAAGCAGGGCGCGGGGATCGCGGCCCGGAGATCCAGGCTCATCCTCTACCTCTGGCTGGCCAATCTCGCCTTCGCTTTCCTGGTTGTCGCGCCGTTCGCGTTCCTGATCGGGGGGGATTTCAGCCGTTCCCTGCTGGGGGAACGCCTCGCCCGGGGCGTCGACTTTCTCTGGCTCGGCGATGTGATTCTCAAATACCAGGACGCGCTGGCCGGACTGTCCGGCTGGGTTCTCATCCCTGTCGTTCTTTACTTCCTTTGGTCCGTTTTCTCCAGCGGGGGCATCCTGGGCCGGATCACGTCCAAGCAGGATGAGAGGACGACCCTGGCCGGCTTCCTGTCCGACGGCTGCCGTTATTTTTTCAGATTCTTCCGCGTCTTCCTGCTCTCGATTCCCGTCTATCTTCTGGTCCTCGGCCTCGTTTACCGGTTGATCGGCACGTTTTTCGATTCCTGGTCCAAGAACGCCCGGACCGAATGGGGGGCGTTCTGGGCCTCGAACCTCAAACTCCTCGTCTTCCTGCTGCTCTTTTCGCTGGTCCGGATGCTCTTCGACTACGTCAAAATCCGCCTTGTCGTCGAGCAGAGCCGGAAGACGTTTCGGGCCACCGTCTTGACCTTCGGATTTCTGGTCCGGCGCCTGGCCCGGGCCTGGGGCCTCTACCTCCTTATCGGCGTCCTGTCCCTGGCCGTATCGTTCCTGTTCCTGGGCGTCTCCAGGCTTCTGGCCGGCGGATTCGGCGCGATTCTCCTTATTGTTTGGGAGCAGATCTACATGGCGGTCCGCCAGGGATTCAAGGTGTGGTTCCTCTCGTCGGAATACCATTTCTATTGGGATAACGTCCGCTGAGGCGGCCGAAATCGGCGATGGAAGAGACACGGCTCAGTTTCCTGGGCGCGGCCCGGCAGGTGACGGGCTCCTCCTATCTGCTCGAATCCGGACCCTCCCGTGTCCTAGTGGACTGCGGCCTCCACCAGGAGCGTCATTTCCAGGCGAGGAACTGGGATCGATTCCTGTTCGATCCCGGGGCCCTCGACGCCGTTTTCCTGACCCATGCCCACCTCGACCACTGCGGCCTCCTCCCCAAGCTGGTCAGGGAAGGTTTTTCGGGCCAGATCCTGACGACGCCGGCCTCGGCCGAAATCGCGCCGATCGTTCTCCATGACGCGGCCCGAATCCTCGAGGAAGACGCCGCCTTCAAGAAGAAACGCCACCAAAAGGAAGGCCGCCGGGGCCCCTTTCCCGAGGTCCCGCTTTTCACGACGGCCGACGTCGACAAGGTCATTCCCTTGATCGAGACCGTCGCCTACGACGAGCCGGTCGAATTCGGGAACCTGTCCGCGACCTTCCGGGAGGCCGGCCATATCCTGGGCTCGGCCATGATCGAGGTTGAAATGGGACGGCCGGGCGAGCCCGGATTCAAGACGATCGTCTTTTCCGGGGACATCGGCCAGAGTCAGCGGCCCCTGATGCGCGAGCCCTCGTTTTTCGACAATGCGGACTTCGCCGTCATGGAGTCCACCTACGGCGACCGGGCCCACGAGGATAAGGGCCGGCTCGACAACCTCCTGGCCGACGTCATCAACGACACGGTCGAGAAGGGAGGGAACATCGTCATCCCGACCTTCGCCGTGGACAGGGCCCAGGAGCTCATGTTCTTCCTGAGCCGCCTTTTCGATGACAAGCGCATCCCGTCCTTGCGGACCTTCCTCGACAGCCCGATGGCGGTCGAGATCACGGCCGTCTACGAGCGGCACCGCGAGGATCTCGATGAAGAGGCCAGGGCACTGTTCCGAAGCGGCCGCGACCCGTTCCGCTTCCCGGGGCTCAAGTTCGTCCGGACCAGGGAGGAATCCAAGGCCGTCAACTCGATCAAGGGCTCCTGTATCATCATGGCCGGGTCGGGGATGTGCACCGGAGGCCGGATCAAGCACCATCTGGCCCGGAACATCTCCCGCTCCGAATCGACCGTGCTCTTCGTCGGGTTCCAGGCCAAAGGGACGCTGGGCCGCCTCATCCTGGACGGGGCGCCCCAAGTCCGGATTTTCAGGCAGACGTTCCCGGTCCGGGCCCGGATCGCGCAGATCCATGGGTTTTCAGCCCACGCGGACCGGCCCGCCCTGATCGGCTGGGTGGGCCACTTCAAAAAGCCGCTTCGACGTCTGTTCCTGGTCCACGGCGACGAAGATGTCCTCGAAAGCCTGGCCGCCGAGCTCCGCAAGGACAAGGGACGGGACGTCGTCGTCCCCGGCCCCGGGGAAACCTTCAGCCTGGATTGAACGTCAATTAAAATGGTGAAATAAGGGAGCAAGACCGTTTCCCGATCCATATCTTTTTAAAGAGAGTATTACTCGAAAGGAGAACGCGATGAGCGGACGAG
>JALHUR010000072.1 GCA_022867325.1 Candidatus Aminicenantota bacterium
CTATAACTGGGCCGTCTGGTCGCCCCGCTTGGGCGTGACCTGGGACGTGACCGGCGACGGCAAGACGATCGCCAAGCTGTCCCTGTCCCAGTACGGTGACTTCATGGGTACCAGCACGGCCGGCCGATGGAGACCGGGCGGAGCCGGCGGCTGGATGAACACCTACTGGCTCGACGCCAACAGAGACCACATGGTCAACCTCTCCGAGCTGTGGTGGTACAACACCTCGACCTACGCCCCTTACCGGATGTTCGACAGTGCCGGCAACTTCACGGGCGACTGGAACGAGACGGCCGGCGTGCACTGGGGCGGCTACGATTACCAGAATCCCGGAAAGACGACCGCGCCCTACCAGAGCACGGCCGTGGGCTCCGGCTCAACCCGGACGTCCGAAGCCATGTTTACTTTGGACCGGGAGCTCTTCACCGACTTCAGCCTATCCCTGATCGGGAGCTTCCGCCGCTACGACAAGTTCCAGTGGGCTCTCAAGTACTTTGCCGACGCCAACGGCAAGATCGCGAACATCCAGAGCCAGAGCTGGTACGCCTCCGCCGGCAAGCCGCCCGCCAATATCCCCGGCCTGGGCGACACCGGCGAGGCCAAGAACCACGAGTGGTACTATCAGACCGCGGCCGCCACGGCATATTCCCCCTACACGCAGGTCCAGGAACGGCCCGATTTCTACCAGGACTACTACGGTCTCGACCTCGTCCTCAACAAGCGGCTCTCCAACAAGTGGATGCTCAACGCCAACTTCACCTGGCAGAATAAGGCCCAGCACTACGGCTCCAAGGGCTATACCGACCCGACCAACGTCTGGGCCTATGAGGGCGCTCCCCAGTCGGCCTACATCGGCGGCGCCTCCGGAAAGATCAACCAGTACACCTATTCCCGCTGGATGTTCAAGATGGGCGGGCTCATCCAACTCCCGCTCGACATCGACGTCGCCGCGACCTTCCAGGTCCGTGAGGGCTGGATCATCCGCGAGTATTTCCGGATCTTCGACTACACGCTCCCCAACTCGAGAAGCAACAACGCCTACCTCGACATGACCACGTTCGGAAGCGCACGGCTGCCCATGTTCTACAACCTCACCCTCCGCCTCGAAAAGATGATCCGGCTGGGCGACACCGGACGCATCTACGTCATGGGCGACCTGTTCAACGTCCTCAACAGCGCCATCGAGAACAGACGGTACCAGAAGTTCCACGGCACCTACTACAAGTACGCCAACCCCGCTCTGAACAGATGGGTTCCCAACCCCAACGACTACTGGCTGAACGAGATTCTCAACCCGAGAGTCCTCCGGGTCGGCATCCGGTTCACGTTCTAAGCAGAGAGCACAAGCAGACGCTCACCCCGTCCTATCCCATCCCGTAAGGGATGGGGTAGGACGGGGTTTTTTTTGCCCCTCCCTCCCGCAGGATTTCGCCGGAGTGAGGACACAGGCCTTCTTTTTTACTCGCCGGGGTGCTAAAATACTCTTTGACAAGGAAGGAAGATTAGGGTTCGAGCTCAAGTGCGGAGGTGTGCGATGTCGACGACGAGAAAGACGGCCCTGTTCGCGATCCTGCTGATCCTGATCGGCGGCGCCCTGGCCGCCCAAGAATACAAGGGGAAAGGACGCCTGATCGGCTTCGTCTTCGACGAAGCCGGAGTTCCCCTGGAGGGGGTCAAGGTCAAGCTGGTCTCTCTCCGGGCCCAGGCCGGGTTCGAAGTCCTGTCCGACAAGGAGGGAAAGTGGGTCGCCGCCTGGCTCCGGGGCGGAGGCTGGAACATCGATTTCGAGAAAATCGGGTATATGCCCAAGAAGATCAGCGCCGACGTCCAGGAGTACGGCCGGAATCCCGAGATCAGCGTCAACCTGGCCAAGGTCGTGGGTATAGTCATCACCGACGAGGTCAAGGCGCTCCTGGTCAAGGGGAACCAGCTCTTCGAGGCGAAAGACTATGCCGGGGCCGAGGCCGCCTACAACGAGATCCTGGCCAAGTCCCCGGACGCCTACATCGTCTACAGGAACATCGGGAACTGCTACTTCGCCCGGGAAGACTACGCCAAGGCCGAGGAATACTACCTCAAGGTCCTGGACAAGGATCCCAAGAATTTCGACGCCATGCTCCTCATCGGGAACACTTACGCCAACCGGGGACAGGCCGATAAGGCCCTCGAATGGTACGGCAAGATCGAGTTCGACAAGATCGAAGACCCGATCGTCCTCTATAACATCGGGACGAGCTTCTACAACTCTTCCAAGTTCGAGGACGCCCTCCGCTATTACAAGCGGGCCGTCGAGATCCAGAAGGAATTCACGGACGCCATCTATTACACCGGGCTGGCCAACCTGGCCCTGGGGAGCAACCCCGAGGCCATCGTCGCCTTCGATCGCTATTTGACGATCGACCCCGATTCCGAGCGGGCCGGTCAGGTCCGGGGCTTCCTCGACTACCTCAAGAAGAAATAATCCCGAGCGGGGCCTCCGGACCCATGAATCCCAATAAGCGCGTATCCTTGTTCCTTTGGGGCGGGGGCGTCCTCGTCGCCCTCGGCCTGGCTTCCGGGCCGGGTTGCGCTTCGGGCCCCAAGGTCGTCCTCTACCCCGAGAGCAAGGCCTTCTACGAACAGGCCCGGCTGGTCATGACCGGGGAGGAGCAGAAGATCTTCAACCATCTGCCCGACCCCGAAGCCCGCAAGGAGTTCATCCGGGACTTCTGGGACAAGCGCGATCCCGATCCGGACACCGAGGCCAACGAGTTCAGGGACGAATTTTACCGCCGGATCGACTACGCCAACAAGCATTTCAAGGAAGGACGGCCGGGCTGGAAGACGGACCGGGGCCGGATCTATATTTACATGGGACCGCCCGACAAGTTCGAAGAGTTCTTCAGCCACGGCGACGAGGAGGTCAGGGGGTCCATCATCTGGTGGGTCTACTACAACTACGAGCTGGGGATCGAGTTCGCCGACGAAACCGGAACCGGCGAGTACCGGATCCGCCGCTACGAAGGGAATTTCTTCGAGGCCATGGAAATCGTCAAGCTCGGCCAGACCGCGCCGGGGAACGAGGTCTTTCGCAAGAGATACGTCGATTTCAAGCTGGCCTACGACGCCCCCTCCCGGAGCCTGGTCGTGACCCTTCCGGCCAACACGCTGAGCTTCAAGGACGAGGACGGCCGGCTCAAGGCGACCCTGGCCTTCGAGTTTTTCCTATACCAGGCCGAGGGGGAATGGAAGAATAAGTTCAAAGGCGAACAGACGCTCGCCTTGACCGAGGAAGAGCTGATTGGCCGTAAAGTCCTGACCTTTGCCTTCCCGGTCGAGCTGGCCGCCGGCGCTTATTACTGCGATGTCGTCATCCGGGGCGAGGCGGGCGCCTCGGGCAAGATCCGCAAGATTTTCGAGATCAAGGTGAGATAGA
>JALHUR010000073.1 GCA_022867325.1 Candidatus Aminicenantota bacterium
AAATCTTCTTGTTTCTTCTGCTTATTCCCGGCTTTCTCTTTGCGGAGCAGTCCCGCTTCCAGATCTATTCCCGGGAACAAGGCCTGCCCCAGTCGAGCGTGCTCAAGATCCTTCAGGACCAGCGGGGTTTCCTATGGATCGCCACATCCGGCGGCGGGGTCAGCCGTTTCGACGGCCGGATTTTTTACAACTTCAGCGCGCGCGACGGACTTGTCTCCAACGTCGTCAACTCGCTCTTCCTCGACCGCTCCGGCGCCGTCTGGCTCGCCACCCCCGACGGCCTCAGCCGCATCATGGGAAAAACCGTCTCGAATTTCTCCATCCGCGACGGGTTGGCCAATAATACGATTTGGAGTCTCGCCGAAGACGCGCAAGGCCGCCTCTGGGTCGGCGGCGAAGCCGGCGTCAACGTTTATGACGGACGTAAATTCGAGAAACCGGCGGGATTCGAACCGCTCGAGAAAACAGTCGTCAAAGTCATTTTTCGCGACCGCGAGGGCCGCCTCTGGTTCGGCAGCGCGGGCGCCGGCGCATGGTGTTATGACGGGCGGTCCCTGACCGCCTTGTCCACGCGGAACGGACTGCCTCATAACTCCGTATCGGCCATTCTTGAGGATCACGACGGAGCCCTCTGGTTCGGCACCGATGGAGGCCTGGGCCGCTATGACGGTAAAACTTGGCGGATCTATTCAACCCGCAACGGGCTGACCGACAGCGCGGTCAGCTGCCTGCTGGAGGATCGGCAGAACCGCTTGTGGATCGGGACTAAAACGGGGTTGAACCGCATGAAGGGCGAATCCTTCCTGTCTTTCAAGATCGAGCAGGGATTGAGCACCAACTGGGTCACTTCGCTGTATGAGGATCGTGAGGGAGGTCTGTGGATCGGCACCTTCAGCGGGCTGTGTCAGTTGCGCGGAGATGAATTCACCTATATAACCCAGAAAAGCGGACTCAACGACCCCAACATTTGGGGCCTCGCTCAAGACCGGAAGGAAAGCTTCTGGGTAGGCACCAGCAACGGTCTGAGCCGTTTCAGCGGCGGGAAATCCGAAATATTCACGACGAAAAATGGACTTGTCGGAAACCATGTTTTTTCGATATATGACGACGGCAAGGACGTCCTTTGGATCTGCACCGACAAAGGCGTCAACCGCTATGACGGAAAAAGTTTCCAACCGTTCTTTACGGGAAAACTTCCGACTCCCGTTTATTGGGTCACGGAAGACGGAAAAGGCAATTATTGGTTCGGCACGGCCAAGAATTCCGTCAAATACGACGGCCGGACGATCGAGGCCGTGATCACCAGCCGCGAGGAGGGTTCCAACAAGACGGTCCATATCCTGAAAGACAGCCAGGGCCGGCTATGGTTTGCGACCCGCAACGGGTTGAGCATGTTCGACGGCCGGGAATTCAAGGTGTACACCACGCGCGACGGATTGAACAGCAATAGTATCCAATCTTTGGCCGAAGACGGCAGCGGCAACATCTGGATCGGAACCGTCGACAAGGGCGTCAATCGCTTTGACGGCCGGTCTTTCACTTCCTTTTCCATGAAGGACGGTTTGACGAGCGACTCCTTGTACTCCTTTCTTTTCGATGCCGCCGGCGACCTGTGGATCGGCACCGATAATGGGGTCGATCGGCTGGACGTCCCGGAATTCAACAAGAGCGGCCGTAAAAACTTCCTTCATTTCGGCCTAAGCGAGGGTTTCCTCGGCGTGGAGTGCAACACCACTTCCTCCGCCCGGGATGCGGCCGGCAACCTGTATTTCGGCACGATCGGCGGAGTGATGATCTACCATCCCGGCCGGGAAACGCCTCCGAACAAACTGGAACCGATCACCCACATCAGCGATTTGAGGCTCTCCCTCAAAGCCGTGGATTGGATGAGTCTCGGTCTCAAGCCCGATCCGTTGAGCGGATTGCCAAGTCATCCCGTCTTTCCCTGGAACCGTAACCACATCACCTTCGATTACGTGGCGATCAGCCTGACGGTGCCGGAAAAAGTGCGGTACCGCTATAAGCTGGATCCCCTGGAAAAAGACTGGTCGCCTGAAACCCAGGAACGCTTCGCCACCTATGCCAGCCTGCCGCCGGGCAGCTACGTTTTCCGGATCAAAGCGTGCAACAACGCCGGTCTTTGGAACCGGGATGGCGCCGCGTACGCCTTCACCATCAAGCCGCCTTTTTGGAAAAACCCGTGGATTCAAGCGTTGGCCGGCGTTCTCGTTCTATCGGCCGGATTTTCCTTCTATCGCCGTCGCGTCCGCAATCTCACGAAACGCAAGGAGGAATTGGAGCGGATCATCGACGAACGCACCCGTCAGTTGAAGGAAGCCTACCAAGAGGTGGAGAAGCTTTCCATCACTGATTCTTTGACCGGTCTGTACAACCGCCGCTACTTCCAGGACCGGATGAAGAAAGACGCCGCCTTGGCCGTTCGCCAGACCTTCCGGAAGCCGACGGAAAGGACGTCTTTCTCCATCGGCTTTCTGATGATCGATATTGATTTCTTCAAACAGGTTAACGATTCTTACAGCCATGACGCGGGAGATCTGTTTCTCAAGGCGATCAGCGCCCGCTTAAACCAAACCATCCGGGCCAGCGATACGCTGGTCCGCTGGGGCGGCGAGGAGTTCCTGCTCATGTCCAAAGAAAACGACACCGAGGCCGCCGGTCTGCTGGCCGAGCGGATGCGCCGGGCGGTGGCGGACGTTCCTTTCGAGATCGCCGGAAACTCCATCCACAAGACGATTTCCATCGGCTACTGCGCCTTTCCATTCCAGATCAGAAACGCCCGGCTGTTGTCATGGGAAGAAACGTTGCATATCGCCGATACGGCGCTTTATATCGCCAAACACTCCGGCCGCAACTGTTCCATCGGCGTGGAGGCCCTGAAAGAGGACCTTTCGCCGGAAGATATCGCGATTCTCAAGTCCGATCTGCCGGCCGCCGTCAAACGGGACCTCATCAAGCTGCGGTTCGGACCTGCCGACGCTTCCGGGCGGAAATAGCATCACATGGCGCGATTCGGCGCCTTTTAAATAAAAGCGATGACGTGCTATAATACCCGATCCGTACGATGAGTTTCGATGGAGCTCTCCCGGCCCTGTTGGACGCGAGTCCCCGCGTCGCCTCCTCCCTTGATCCCGGCTTCAGACCTCTGTCCCTGACCCTTCTCAACTACCGGCGCGCTTTGACCGAATCCGGGGGCGGCCTGCCGGTCCGGATCGGGCTCGAAAGGGAAAACGGCCTCATCTCCGTTTTCGAGACGCGGCTCCTGGCCGCCGGGCGTGAGGACGCGGCAACCTCCATTTGGGTGGAACGCCTTGTCAAGTTTCTTCTCTGGGCGCGCGGCGGCTGGAAGATTCACTGGCAAGGGCCGCGGACCCTGGGTGAGCGGCTCCGAAGTCTCTATTCGCTTCAAGGCCGCCGGGCTTTTGACGTCAAAGTTATGAGCCGAATCTACCAGAAGCCGTTCGAAGTCAGTTTGGTCGAACCTCGCGATTTTCCCGAAAAAAAGGAAGCTTCTTCCGTGCTGGGAGGCCATTGGGACGGCTGCCGGATCGGATTCGACCTGGGCGCCAGCGATTTCAAGGTCGCCGCGGTCATCGACGGAAATCCCGTCTTCAGCGAAGAGATTCCCTGGCACCCCGGAGAGCAGGCCGACCCGTCCTATCACTACGGCCGGATTCAGGAGGGCCTGAAAAAAGCGGCCTCCCGGCTCCCCCGCGTCGACGCCATCGGAGGGAGCTCGGCCGGCGTCTACATCGACAACCAGGTCCGGATCGCGTCCCTGTTCCGCGGCGTCCCCGAGGACGTCTTCGAAAAGAAAGTGCGTCCGATGTTCCTCGAGATGCGCGGGGAATGGGGAGTCCCGTTCGAGGTCATCAACGACGGCGAAGTGCCGGCCTTGGCCGGCACCCTGACGCTGGGACGGACGGCCATGCTGGGCGTCGCCATGGGCTCCAGCCAGGCCGCCGGTTTCGTCAACCGCTCGGGCAGCATCCCGGGCTGGCTCGACGAGCTGGCCTTCGTCCCGATCGATATCAACCCCGCCGCGCCCCCCGACGAATGGTCGGGAGATGCGGGTGTCGGGGCCCTCTATTTCTCCCAGCAGGCCGTCGCCAAGCTCGCGCCGGCGGCCGGGTTTTCGTTCCCGGCCGACGTCGGCCTCCCCGATCGCCTCCTGGAGATCCAGCGGCAGGCCGAAGCCGGACATCCCAAAGCCCGGGCGATCTTCGAGACGATCGGGATCTACCTGGGCTACGCGATCCCCTATTACTCGTTGTTCTACGATTTCGGGGATCTTCTCGTCCTGGGCCGCGTCCTGTCCGCCGCCGGCGGCGATCTCATCGTCGCCAAGGCCGCCGAGGTCCTGCGGACCGAATTTCCGGACCTGGCCGAACGGATCGCCGTTCATCTTCTCGACGAGAAAAGCCGCCGCGTCGGTCAGGCCGTGGCCGCCGCCAGCCTCCCCCAGCTCGCGCCCCAACAAGGACCAAAGCCATGACATTCTCCACCCCCCAGACCTCGATTTTCATCCCGGACGGAACGTCCGTCGAATCCGCCTTCAAGCGGATATCCCATCTCGGCGTCGGCGCCCACCAGGACGACCTCGAGATCATGGCCTTCCACGGCATCCTCGAATGCTTCCGCAAGCCCGACCTTTGGTTCGGGGCCGTCACCTGCACGTCGGGAGGGGGGAGCCCGCGCTCCGGTCCCTACGCCGGCTATTCGGATGAGGACATGGCCAAACTCAGGCGGTCGGAACAGGAGAAGGCCGCGTCGATCGGGGAATACGGAATCCTGATCCAGCTCAACCATACCAGCGCCGTCGTCAAGGATCCCCGCAATCCCGCCCTGACCGACGACCTGGACCGGATCCTGTCCCTGTGCCGGCCTTCGGTCGTCTACGCCCACAACCCGGCCGACAAGCATGAAACGCACGTCTCGACCGTCATGGCCCTGCTGGCCGCCCTCCGCCGGCTTCCGGCCGGAACCCGCCCGGGGCGCGTCTACGGGTGCGAAGTCTGGCGGTCCCTGGACTGGCTCGCCGACGAAGACAAGGTTCCCCTGGACGTGGGCGGCCGCGACCATTTGGCCGCCGGCCTTGTCGGCGTTTACGATTCCCAGATCGCGGGCGGAAAAAGATACGACCTGGCGACGCTGGGGCGGCGCAGGGCCAATGCGAGCTATTTCCAGTCCCATGGGACGGACGAGTCCGAGCAGCTTTGGTTCGCCATGGACCTGACCCCTCTCGTCGCGGACCCGACCCGGGATATCGCCGGCTTCGTCCTCGACCATATCGACAAGTTCAGGACGGACGTCGCCGCCAAGATCAAGGCCCATCTCCGGACCCGGTAGCGTCCGCGGGCCAAGGAGCCGGAACCATGGAGATCATCATCCAACCCGATCCGGGAACGGCCGGCGCTCTCGCGGCGAAGATCGTGGCCCGCATCATCAAGGACAAGCCCGACGCCGTCATCGGTTTCCCGACCGGATCCACTCCGCTCGAATTCTACAGGAACCTGGTCCGAATGCACCGGGAGGAAGGACTGGACTTCAGCCGGGTCACGACCTTCAACCTCGACGAGTTCGTCGGCCT
>JALHUR010000074.1 GCA_022867325.1 Candidatus Aminicenantota bacterium
CCGCTCTTCTGGGGCAAGGTCGCATTTTTAGCCGTCTTCCTCGGCTTGACCCGCGTTGTAAGAGCCCTGCGCCGGTTAAGCCCGTATGCCTTGGTCCTCGCCGTCTTTTACCTGGTCTTCGGTCTGACGTCGCTCATCCGGGCCACGGCCTGGTTCCAGGGACATTTCAATAGCCCCGGAGTTTCGTTCTTCAAGGGTTTCATGGCTCTCTACGTTCTGGACATCGGCGTCGCCCTGGCTGTCATAGCCGTCCTCTGGAGCTTGAAACGCGACCGGAGGGCGTTCTTTATGACCAAGGGCCGGCTGGACGCGCCGATCGAACCGGTGCGCTGGCTGGGAATAAGGGAGGGGGGTTCGTGGCGGACCTTCGGCTGGATTATCGCGTGCGTCGCCGCGCTGGCCGTCCTGATCCCCACGCTCCTGGCCATCGCGCCCTCCAGGGCGATCGTGGTCAAAGCCCTTCCCCTTCTTCCGGCAGTTCTCTTCTTCGCGGCGATCAACGCGTTTACCGAAGAGGTCTATTTTCGGGCCGGACTGCTGGCCACGCTGACGGAGGTTATCGGCAAGGGCCAAACGCTCCTCCTCACCGCGGCCTTCTTCGGACTAGCGCATTGGCTGAACGGATCGCCGCCCGGTCTCACCGGGGCTCTAATGACCGGCTTCCTGGCCTGGCTGCTTGGGAAGAGCATGCTCGAGACGAGGGGGATCGCCTGGCCCTGGCTCATCCATTTCCTGCCTGACGTGATGATCTTTCTTTCCTACGCGCTCCTGCGGGTGAAGGCCTGAGCGCGGGAGGCCGGGGGGCTGAATTCAGGCTTAGGTAATTTCAGAATCTTCGTAAGAGATGGCAAGTGCCCCAGTCCTCGCTCGAACAGGCGACACATGGATTAGAAATGGCTAGGAAGTATATTGCCGGAGAGGAGTATTGCCTGATGCAAAAAAGAAAACACTCGGCGACATTATCGGTAAATGGGATTGTGCTCCTCCTTGTCCTCGTAATCTTCCAGTCGTTGGCTTTTGCAGCCGGGGACAGCTCCATGCCCGGACGGGCAGAGAAACTCAGGATTGTCGATCTGGAGGGAACGCCTTACCAGATGGGGAAGGTTCACGGCCAGACTCTCAAGACGGAAATTCTGGACCTGCTCAAACGCTGGAAAGAGGACCTGGCAAAGACTTATCGGGTCACGGCGGAGGTTTTTATCCAGAATCTCCTGAAGAAAACGGATTTCCAGCCCGCTATCGCACGCTGGACGCCGGGCCTTCTCGATGAAGTCCGCGGGATCGCCGACGGAGCCGGCGTGGATTTCGACACGATGTACGCTTATCAGCTTATCGACGAGATCTGGGCTATCAATGATGACCTAGGCCTCTCCAAGTGCACGTCCATAGCCGCCGGAAAAAGGAACGGAAACCCCGCTTATGTCGCCCAAACACTGGATATCCCAACCTTCTATCATGGTTTTCAAACGGTCCTTCGCATACGGGACAAGCGGGAGGATCTGGAAACCCTCGTCTTTACGATCCCGGGAGTCGTCGCCGCCAACGGATTGAATAGCCGGTCGGTCGCAGTTTGCGTCAACGCCGTTACCCAGCTCGCCTATTCCCCGAAAGGGCTCCCCGTCGCCTTCGTCATCAGGGGAATTCTGCGCCAAAAATCCTACGAGCAGGCGGTGAAGTTTCTTCAGGACATCCAGCCCGCGGCGCCGCAGAACTACGTCATCGGCGGACCGGCCGATGCCGCCGCCTTCGAGCGTTCGGCCGGCAAAATGTCCAGATTCATCCCGTTCGAGGGCGCCGAATTCACCTACCATACGAACCATCCTCTGATCAACGACGATTTCAACCCGAGATTCCCGGAGACGTTGAAGCGCAGGGAGATGACCCTGGAGAAATACCGGACCCTCTGTCCGCGATTCAACTTTCTCGGCCAGGTTCTCAAGGACAACGCTGTCGCGATCGACCTCGCCAGCCTCAAGACTCTCTTCCAGAACCGCGCTTCGGGGATCAACAATGCGGAAACCTACGGGTGTACCATCATGGTCCTGGGCGAGAATCCCGAGCTTCACATATCTCCGGGCCGGCCGGACGAGGAGCCGTTTCAGGTACTCGCCTTTTCGCCCCGCTCCGTTCGATAAGCATTCCCGCAAAACATATCAACGGGATGGTGGATGGTCATATAATGTTGTGGATGTGTTCGCCGTACTTGATGAAAAGAAAGAAGCCTTGGATTGGCTGGAGAACGCGGTCAATCGGGGCTTTATCAATTACCCCTTTATCAATAATTACGACTTCTTTCTCGATAACATCCGAGGCGAGGAGCGGTTCAAGAAGCTCATGGAGCGGGCAAAGTACGAATGGGAGCATTTTGAGGAATGATGGATTTAGGAAGGACCCCAGGCAGAGGCTGGCTGGGCTGAAAAGCCGGAAGTAGCAATTATTTTTAGAACTTTTTAAAGAGAGGTGAAGTTATGAGCAAAAAAAGCAAGAATTTATTGATCTTGGTGGCTCTAATTTTGTTCCCAATTTCTGCATTTCCAAATCAGACCTATGTGATAAAAGCCGGGCGTTTGATTGACGGCCAAAGTGCGGAGCCACGGAGCAATGTTATGGTCGTAGTTCAAGGCAACAAAATAACTGCTCTTGGGGAACACGCAGATATTCCTAAAGATGCCATCATTTTGGATCTCAGCGGCAAAACCGTGCTTCCCGGGTTCATCGATGCCCACACCCACATTATGGTTGATGGCGCGGATGATTATGGAGCTGATCTTTATAAGAATTCGACTCCATTCCGGGCTATTCGGGCCGTAGCTAATGTGCGTAAAGCACTCTGGAACGGCTTCACCGCCTTGCGGGACGTGGAATCTGAAGGGGCAATGTATGCCGATGTTGATGTGAAGAAAGCCATTAATATGGGTATCATTCCTGGTCCGCGATTATGGGTCTCAACTCGTGGGTTGAATATAATGGGCCGCTATTTTGCCAATGATTATTCATGGGAGCTGGATCTTCCCAAAGGAGCTCAGATGGTCAGCGGGATTGATGAGTGCCTCAAGGCGGTTCGAGA
>JALHUR010000075.1 GCA_022867325.1 Candidatus Aminicenantota bacterium
CTCCGACTACTATACCCTCGACACGTACGACTGGAAGAGCATCGGCGTCAACGGCAACTACCCCGGAACCTACATCCGCGCCAAGAACGAACGGCTGCCCTCGTTCGACTCCACCGATCCCGACTTGAAGCCGGTGGCCCAGAGCGAATTCTCGTTCGGAGTCGAACAGAAGCTCAGGGAGAATCTTTCGGCGTCCGTCCGCTTCGTCTACAAGCACCTGATCAGCGCCCTTGAGGACATCGGGTTCGAGGAACCGCAGGGCACCGAATACTACACCGGCAACCCCGGCTTCGGCTGGACGCGCTATCAGAAGGACGGCGGCCGATGGCCCAACGAACTGTGGGCCTGCCCGAAGGCCAAGCGCGAGTATTACGCCGTCAACGCCTCCGTGGACAAGCGCTTCAGCGACCGTTGGATGGCCGGGCTCTCCTTCACCTGGAGCAGCCTGCGCGGCAACTACTCCGGCTTGGCCAGCTCCGATGAAGTCGACGTCAACGGCTACGGCCGCACCGATCCCAACGTGGCCCGCTTCTGGGATGGATGGTTCCTCCCTTACACGCAGGACGGCAAACCCATCGACGGTCCCCTGGCGACCGACCGGCCCCTCTATTTCAAGGCCTATGGGTCCTACAACTTCCCCTTCGGCTTAACCATCGGCACGGTGGCCAACGCCTACTCCGGGGTGCCCACTTCGATCGAAGTGGCCATGGGCGGCATGCAGGGATTCTATCCGCTCGGCCGCGGCACCGAGGAGCGTTCCCCGTTCGTTTACTACGTCAACCTCTTCGCCGAATACCCGATCCGGATGGGCCGGTTCCATGTGACCCTGAGCCTCAATATCGACAACCTGACCAACAACGACGTCGCCCAGCGAATCTATCCGCTCTACAACCAGGACGATCCGGCGCTGACCCAAGCTGAGATCTTGAACGCGTTCGATTACCGCGCCATCGTCCAGGATCTCGATCCGCGCTTTCTCAAGGAATACCTGTTCATGAAGCCCATCAGCGCCCGCGTCGGCGTCAAGATCGGATTCTGATTAGTGTTAGCGCGACACCCCGGGCCCTCGGGCCCGGGGTGCGCCTTTAAGCGACGCGCCTCCTCGGGGAGTTTGGCAAGCTCCCTGAGGAGGCGCCCGGCCGAATGAGGCCGGCTTTAATCTTTCTTAAGCAGGATCTCCTCGAACAGCTTGATGGCTTCGTCCGAACCCGTCTGGCCCAGCCAGAACAAGGCTTTCTTCCGGACGGAGGGGCTCTTGTTCTCCTTGGCGATGCCGATGAGCATGGGAACGGCCTTTTGCTTGGGGAGCTGGGAGATGGCGAACACGGCCGATTCCTTGACGTCCTGGTCGGGGCCTTCCACGATCTCCTTCAGGCCGCGGACGGCTTCCTCCGAAGCTTTCTGGCCGAGCCAGAAGACGGCCTTCTCGCGGATCTCATGGTCCGGCGCGCCCTTGGCGATGCGGAGGAGCTCCTCGACCGCCTCCCGGCTTCCGTTGAGGCTGAGCGCGAACACGACCTGCTCCCGGACCTCGTCGTCTCCCGATTTGGCCAGGATGGATTTGAGGTCCGCGACCGACCGGGGATCGTGGGATTCCCCGATCCAGAACACGGCGTTCTTGCGGACTTCGCTCCGGTAAGAGCCGAGCGCGACGGCCTTCAGGAAATCGTAGGCCTTGGGCGAGTCGTGGGCGCTGATGGCGAACAACCCCGATTCCTGAACCTCGGCAACTCCCGCCTCGAACTCCTTTTCGATAAAGCCGAGGCTGTCCTCGACCGGAGCGTTTCCCAGCCAATAGACGGGGAGCGTCTTGAGCTCGTAGATCTCCTCGGGATCGATAAGCCGAATATCCTCGGCGCGCGGACGGTCCTTGGCCGCCGAAAGAAGCGCCAGCAGCCCGGCCGGGGCTTTGCCGTCCTTGGTCTCCCAACTCTCGCCCCGGCTCCCGTGATCGAATTCGATCTCGCCGCCGCGGTTCACGACTTCGAAGGGGCCGTCCGGCCCGTTGCAGCCGCGATGCCGGATCTTGTGGCGGCTCGGAAACAGATAAGCGATGAAAAAGAAATCCCCCTGTTTCTTGGATTTAAAATCCGCGGCCGCGAACTCGACCTTGACCGAGAGGGTCTGACCCGCCTGGTCCCAAGCCGTCACTTTTCCGGACAGGAAGGACGGGGCGGCCGTGGTTTGGGACGCCGCCCCGGCGGCCGTGATGAAAAGAAGAAGGGCCGACCCGATCAGGGCCGGCCCGAGCTTAGCGTTGGCTGAGGTTGTCATCGTCTCCCCTCCGCCCGTCATTTCTCGATGATCTCTTGGAGGAAGCGGATGGCCTCCTCGCTCTTGCTCTGGCCGAGCCAGAAGATGAACTGCTTCTTGAGCTCGAGGTTCTTCTCGGCCCGGGCGAGCTCGATCATCTTCAGGACGGTCTTGCCGGAGTTGAGCTGGCTCAGGGAGAAGATGACGTTCTTCTTGGCTTCGATGTTCTCGGTCTTCTGGTAGAGCTCGACCAGGAGGTCGATCGTCCCCGCGTCCTTCATCTGGCCGAGCCAGAAGATGGCCTTGCTCTGGGAGTCGGCGTCGCTGCCGTCCCTGGCGATAGCGATGAGCTTCTGGCGGGCCCGCGCGCCTTTCTGCTGGGAGAGGGCGAAGATGAGCTTGTCCCGGATCTCCTTATCGGACGTCTTGTCGTAGATCTCGATCAGGGCGTCCAGGGCGCGGGGGTCGTTCTTCTGGCCGAGCCAGAAGACGGCCTTTTCCTGGGCGTTGGGGTCCTTGCCGTTCTTGGCGATCTCGAAGAGCTTGTCGGACGCCTTGGGACTCGGGCTCTGGCTGAAGGCGAAGATGAGCTTTTCGCGCAGGTCGGGGTCGTTGACCGTGTCGTAGAGTTTGAGGAGCGCCTCGAAGCTTGCGGCGTCCCGGCGCTGGCCCAGCCAGAAAATGGCATGCTCGCGGACATGGGTCTCCGGGTCCTTGACGGCGATATCGGCCAGAAGGGCCGTCGCTTTTTCCGAAGACTGCTGGCTGAGGACGAACAGGGCCTGCTCGCGGAGCTTGGGGCTCTTGCCCTCCCGGACGACCTTTTCCAGGGTCGGGAAGGCCTTCTCGGAGTCCATGTTGAGCATGGCGTTCAGGGCGACCAGCTTCATCTCCATTTCGGGATCGACGTCCTCCCCCTCGTCGCCGGCCGATTCCCGGATGTACTTCTTGAACTCGGGAAGCCCGCTCTTGACGAGTTCCTCGGCGATGTCGATCCGGAGAGCCTCGGCGTCGTCAACCCAGGAGCTCGACGGATAACTTTTGAGAAGGGCGTTGACCTGGTTGACGGCGTCCTGCATGACCCGGACCTGGTCATTGACCTTGGACTGGTTCTGGCTGTACTTGTACAGGCTGTAGGCCAGCCAGTAATGGGCCTCGTCGGTGGTCTTGTTGCCGTAGGCGCCCAGGAGATCCTTGTAGGCCTTGACGGCCTGCTCCCACTGCTTCTCATAGACGAGCTTCTTGGCCTTCTCATAAATGGCGGCCGCCTTGGCCTCTTCATCCTGGGCGGCCAGGAAGGACGCCGGGATGATGATGAGGGCGGCGGCGATCGCGACTGTCTTGATCCAATGTCTCATAGCTGTACCTCCATTGATGCGTTGTGTCATATCTTGTCCCAGCGGCGGATCCGCGACAGGACCTGCCGCCGATTGATAACGTTCTTGAGGGCGGAGGGCGTCTCCGCGTTTTGGTTTCTAATGTTTGCGATCTCGGTCAGGATGAAGCTCAGGTCGTCCAGGAGATCGGCCAGCTTGGGATCCTTGCGGGCCAGGGCGCGCTTGAGGAGCAGGTTCTGGACGAGGAGCGCCTGGGCCGCCTCGCGGTCGTTTATGAAGTGGGCTTCGCTTTTGTCCGCGGACCCGTTGTTGGAATAGGCGGCCAGCATCGGCTCGACGTCGTCGAAGTGCCGTCCCAGGGCGCCTTGGACGGCCGCGGGCGACAGGATATCGGCGACGGCCGCGCGGCCGTTCGGGGAAGGACCGGACGGGAGCCAATAGCGGCCCACCGCGATCCCCAGGATAAAAAGAACGGCGAGCCCGGCCGCCGCGTAGGCCCAGCGGGGGAGAAAGAGACCTCTTCCCGGAACGCGCCGGGCGGGCTCGAGGCCGTCATCGATCGCGCGCCATGACCTCTCC
>JALHUR010000076.1 GCA_022867325.1 Candidatus Aminicenantota bacterium
AGGAGACTCCCGGCCGCCGGCCTCCTGAGCCTGTCGTGCGGCGGCGGATTCGCCCTGGCCAGCTTCCTCAATGAAACGGGCGTCTGTTCCCTTGGCCTTCCATCCTGGCCGTTTACGCTTCCGTTCGGCCTCGGCCTTAGCGCCGCCGGCTTCGCCCTCGGTGCCGCTTATGAAAGCATCCGAACCCGTAAATCGCGTACGACAGCCCTTCCCAAGGCGACGCTTTTATCTTAAGATGAAGGCCGATGCGCCTTCCGAGGCCCGTTGTTAATTTCCTGATCAGGACGATCGGCCGGTCCGTCCTCCGGCTCTGGTCCATGTCGGAGAGAGTGACCGTCGTCGGAAAGGAAGGTTATGACCGGCTCAGGGCCGAGCGCAAGCCGGTCGTCCTCCTCCTCTGGCACGGACGATTATTCTTCGCGCCCTATTTCTTCAGGAACACCGGCATCGTTCCCCTGATCAGTCCCAGCCGGGACGGGGAGGTCCTCGTCCAGCTCGCCGGCGGATGGGGATATCGATTCCTGCGCGGGTCGAGCTCTCATTTCATTGTCCAAGCTTGGAAGGAGATGAAGGCCGAGCTCGCCGACGGAAGCGTTCTGGTCATCGTTCCGGACGGGCCGCGCGGGCCCTTCCGGAACCTCAAGGCCGGCGGGTTGAGGCTGGCCCAGGAATCGGGCGCCCATTGCGTCCCGTTCACCTTCTCGGCCCGGAGAAAAAGAAACCTCTCGAGCTGGGACCGGTTCGTGCTTCCCCGTCCATTCTCCAGGGTGGCGGTCCTGTTCGGCGAGCCGTTCACGGTCTCCCATTCGCTCCGGGGGGAGGACTTCGAGAGGGAACGGGCCCGAGTCGAACGCCTGCTCGTCGAGCTCGACGAAAAAGCGGACGCCTTCTTCGGAAAGCCGTAGCCCGTCCCGCGCTTGTATCCGGGGATGGGTTGTGGTATAAATGGCCCCAAAGGAGTGGCGCATGCTGAAAAAAATCGTTCTCTTATTCCTGGCTGTTTTAACCCTCGTCCTTCTCTGTCTGTCCCAGGAGACGGAGACGAAGGGTTAAATCGCGCAGGGCGACGAGCTCTACACCCAGCGCGTGGACCTGGCCAAAGCCAAGGAAGCGCTGGCCAAGTATCAGGAGGCCCTCCTCAAGGGCGAGAACAAGTATGAAGCTTATTGGAAGATGGCCAAGGCCGAGTATTGGATCGGGGACCATGTCCCCGACAGCAAGGAGAAGAAGGCCGCCTTCCAGATGGCCATCTACTACGGCAAGAAGGCCATCGCCCTCGAACCCGAAAAGCCGGACGGCCACTACTGGCTCGGCGTCAATTACGGAAAGTACGGCGAGGCCAAGGGCGTCCTCAAGAGCCTGTCTTTGGTCAAGCCGATCAAGGCCGAGATGAACAAGGTCGTCGAGCTCGATCGGGCTTACGAGGCCGGAGGGGCGGATCGCGTCCTGGGCCGGGTCTATTACAAGCTTCCCGGGTTCGCGGGCGGGAGCAACAAGAAATCGCTCGAACATCTTCTCAAATCCAAAGAGTACGGGCCCAACGACGCTACGACCAGGATGTTCTTGGCCGAGACCTACCTCGACCTCGACAAGGTTGAAGAAGCCCGTCAGGAGCTCGAGTACCTCATCGGCATGACGTCCGCCCCGGAGGACGAGGCCGAAACTCAGGAGTTCCAAGCTCAGGCCAAGAAGATGCTGGCCGAGAAGAAAGAATTCCGGAAGAAATAGTCGGGCTTATTCCGAGAAAACCTGGGCGGTGAAGACCTCGATCTTCGCCCCCTTTTTCCATTCGTTTTCGCCGAGACCGGCCTTGAGGCAGCCGTGCCGCAGGTAGGTTTCGCGGTCCCATCCGTACTCCCCGGGAACTTGGGGAAGAAGCAATCCCTTGTGAGGTCCCTTGGAGATGATGATACCGTGGCGGCCGACCTCGACCTCCTCGGGCGATCGGACGGGCCGGGGCAGGCTGAGGATCGAGATTTCGATCTTGAGGCGATCCAGCTCTTCAAGCCGCAGGGGCTCGAACCGGTAATCCTGGGACGCGGCTGAAACGGCCACCGCCTGAATGGTCTGGGCCAAGGGCTTGTAGGGAAGAGGATAGCCGATGCAGCCCCGGAGCTGTCCGTCGACCTCCAAAGTCACGAACGCGCCCCGCAGTTCGTCGAGGACCGGATCGGCGGGGGCCGCCGTTCTTGTCTTCTCCGCCCCGAGGTGGCGGCGGATGGCGGATCGGGCGAGTTCCAACAACGTCCGCTGCCGGCGGACATCCAGATCTTCGCTCATGTTCGCTCCCTGCCGGGCCGGACGGGCAGCGGCTTGAGATAGAATGTCCGGTCGTATTCGACCAGGAACATCTCGAGACGCAACCGTCCGGTTCGCCCCCGGCCGGCCTGGCCGAATAATGTTCCGTAATATCCCGGCCTCAGAACCCGCCTCCGGCGGGCCGGCCCGGCGCGGACGCTGAACGTGCCGAGGATGGTTCCCTCAAAGAGCCGGCCGATTCTACGGTTTTCGTCCTCGCTCAAGGAAAAAACCGGCCCGAACGGAAGCAGGCGCTCGACGAAAAAAACCGGCCCCCTGCGGTGGCCGAGGAGATAGCCCTCCAGGGGAGGAGTCCGGGCGGGAACCCGGCCGGCACGGATAAGGAGTTCGGCCTCCCTGCCTAAGGTGACTTCCATCGGTCTGATTATAACAAATCCGGCCCCCCCTTAGAATGAGCGGCGGGGACGGTCCGGAGTTTTTTCGGCCCAGACCATGAGGCTGTAACCTTTCATGAAGAAGAGAAGGCGGTCGAGCTGGGCGACCAGCCAGACGAAGGGATAGATCAGCGAGTAGAGCCGGAAGGTCCGCCGCTGGGCTTCGAATTCGGAGGCGTCGGACGGTTTGATGCGGCCGTCCCGGAGATCCGACCGATTCCGGCGGGCGAGAATCCGGACGTAGGCTGCGTTGATGACGAGCTCGAAGAACTCGGAAAAAAACTTCGAATAGGTCAGGCGCCGGGTCACCCGGAGTCCGTGCCGGCGGAGCATGGCCTCGATCTTCCCAAGGCCATACCCCTCCCGTTTATGTCCGTAAAACTCGAGCTTCATCCCCAGGGCCGGCCGGAGCTTGTGGAGCAGATAAAAGCGCCCCGTGTGGGGCGTCACCAGGATGAGCCGGCCGCGGTCCTTCAGGATCCGGTCGATCTCGGCCAGACAGAGGTCGTCGTCGTCGAGGTGCTCCAGGTAATCGAGGCAGACGACGAAGTCGAAGACGCGATCCCGAAAAGGAAGGAGGCCCGTTCCGGTCCGAACCAGGTTCTTGGGGACGAGGCCGCGGGCCGCGAGCAGGTTGGCGAAATCCTGGTCGGTATGGACCCAATCGCCTCCCTTTCGGTAAAGAAAATAGCTCAACATTCCCTGGGCGCAACCGAGGTCGAGGGATGTCGTTCCCGGCTGGACCTCGAGGCCCCGCTCGAGAAGCCGCAGCTTCTCCTTTTTCTTAAGGGACTTGTCCAGGATCTGGAGCTGCCAGGGCTTTGCGTTCATGCGTCACCGATTATAGGGGTCCGGGTCCGAAAATTCAAGAACGCCCCGGCCAAGTTGACTCCTTCGGACATCCGCATTAATATAATGCCGGCGAGGACGAGGGATGAACATTGAGAGCATCATTGTCGGACCGTTGGAGACGAATTGTTATCTCGTTTCATGTCCTCGGACCCTCGCCTGTGCCGTCGTCGATCCGGGCGCCGAGCCGGACAGGATCATCGCCGCCGTTCACCGCCTCGGCCTGAAACCGGCCCTCATCCTCAACACGCACGGCCATTTCGACCATGTCGGCGCCAACCGGGACATCAAGGACGCTTTCGACATCCCCCTCGCCATCCACGCTTTGGATAATCCCATGCTCGAACTGGCCGGACGGTTCGAGATGAGCTTCGTCCTCGAGGCCAAGGATTCCCCCCCGGCCGATTTCTTTCTCCAGGATAAGGCCCAGATCCCGGTCGGGGAATCCCGGCTCGAAGTCCTCCATACACCCGGCCACTCGCCGGGAAGCGTCTGCCTGCTCTGGGACGGCTTTCTCCTCTCCGGGGACACCCTTTTCAACGAAGGAGTCGGACGGACCGACCTCCCGGGCGGATCGGACCGGGACCTGAAGTCGTCCCTCCGGTCGAAGATCCTGGTTCTTCCCCCGGAGACGCGAGTCCTGCCCGGCCATGGCCCGCGGACCACGGTCGGCCAGGAGATCGCCTCCAACCCGTTCTTGAAATGAGACAACCGGAAACGGCGTCCGCGGATGCCCTCACTCGCTTCCTGAACTACCTGAGCGTGGAAAGGGGTTTGTCGGCCAACACCGTCCAGTCCTACGGCCTCGACCTCGCCAAGCTCGTCCCGCTTCTTAAAAGGAGGGGCGGGGATTGGACGGTCCTCTCCGAAGAAGACCTGGTCCGTTTCCTCCACGATCAGAGCCGGGCCGGGTTGTCGGCCCGGTCCCTGGCCAGGCTCGTCTCGGCCCTCAAGTCTTTTTTCGGGTTTCTCGTCCTTGACGGCCGCCTGTCGAAAAACTTGACTCTCAATCTGTCGACCCCGTCGCTGTGGATGTCCCTCCCCCACGTCCTGACGGTCAAAGAGGTCGAAGATCTCCTCGATCAGCCGGACACCAAGACCGGCCGGGGCATTCGGGACCGGGCCATGCTGGAGGTCCTCTACGCCGCCGGGCTGAGGGTTTCGGAGCTGGTGACGCTCAAGGTTCACAATATGAACCTGGAGGAGGGTTTTCTGATCTGTCGGGGCAAGGGAGGGAAGGAAAGGCTCGTCCCGCTCGGCGCCGCGGCCCGGAGTTGGGTCGGGCGCTACCGGTCCGAGGTTCGGCCTCTCCTAGCCAAGCGCGCGACGGACGTCCTCTTCCTGACGCGGCGCGGGGGGCCAGTCACCCGGCAGGGATTCTGGAAGCTTCTACGCCGCTTTTCAGCCGGGGCCGGGTTGCTGTCCAAGGTCACGCCCCATATCCTTCGCCATTCTTTCGCCACCCATCTTCTGGAGGGGGGGGCCGACCTGAGGTCGGTCCAGATGATGCTCGGCCACAGCCAAATCACGACGACCCAGATTTACACCCACGTCAGCCGGGAGAAAATCCGCCGGCTCTACGATCGATTCCACCCTAGGGCTTGATCCCGCCCCGTCGAGGAACCGGAGCGCCAAGGCCGGCCCCAGCCCGGTTTCATGATGAGGCCGGACGATCACGGTCAGTTTGACCGTGTGTTGGTTGAGGATATGGAGGGTCCGGTCCTGCCGGAGGAGCCACTGCTCGTTCTTCCAGTCCCAGGCGAATTTCTTCTCGACCGGTCCTTTGAGGATATCTTCGGCGGGCACGGCGACCCGGTTGTTTCCCTTGCGGATCCCGGTATTGTAGTCGACGCCCTCCACCGATTGGCCGTTCTCGGCCGACGAGGGGAGGAGCAGGGAAAACTTCTCGGGCGATTCGGACACGGGCACCGAAAAGCCCTGGGCGGCCAGGTCGAAAACGAGCAGCCCGCCCTGCTTGAGCAGGAAATTGAAATCGAAGGAAGGCTTCTCGGGAAAATCGGCCGCCGTCAGAAGGCGGAGGCCTTCGGGCTGCAAGGACCGTTCCTCGGCCTCCCAGCGGACGAGCTCGCTTCGGTTGTGGAAGAGACGGAAATCGGCCTCATCCCTCTCCATGGTCCCCGTCCAAGACACGATGAATCGGTAGGAGCCTTCGGCGTTGTATTCTTTCTCGTCCATCCGGTAGCGGCCCTCGGTCGCGAGCCGGACTTCGAGGTCCCACCAGGAAGGAAAGGAGGCTGGGGAGGGGGTGGGACGGTCCAAGCCGAAGAAGAGGGCGAGCGGGACGACGACGAGGGGTCGGAAAACTTTTTTCGTCCCGTCACGTATCACGATGAGACTTCCGATCTCATTGTACTTTGAAAAATAAGGCTTGACAAGCGGCCAGGGAGGCTGGTATTTTAGCCGGATATTACTAACAAGTTTAGCTATGAAACCGGCAAGTTTAGTCATAAGAACAAAGAGTTGAGGCCATGAAGAGAACGGACCCGAGGACGGAACGGGAGCTCCAACGGCGGGAGGACTTCAAGCAGTCCATCATCCACGCCGCCGAGGCCGTCATCCTCCGCAGGGGAATCCCGGCCACGACCATGGACGACGTGGCCCGGGCGGCCCGCCTTTCGAAAGCGACTCTCTACCGCTACTTCAAGAGCAAGGGCGACCTTCTGTTCGAGATCATCGTCCACTATTACGACGAGGTCCAGCAGAAGCTCCAGGCCGTCCTCGACGGCCCCGGACGACGGGCCGTCGATAAGCTCAAGGACTCCATCCGGGCCGTCCTGGCCTATCAGGAGGAGAACGAGAACATCGCCCGGGTTATCATAATGGACCCCTCCGTCCTCAAGCTCATGCGCGTCTTCGTCGACGAAGAAGCCCGGGCCCGTTCGGCCGCGGGCCGCCGGTTCCTCCAGATGATGAAAACCCGGCGCCAGGACGTCTTGGATACCGGAACCCAGCTGATCGCCCTGGGCATCGAGAGCGGCGAATACCGCGACCTGGATGTCCCGTCGGCCGTCCTATTCCTGGAGGCCGTCCTCCAGGGATACATCCACGGCCGGATCCTGTTCGAAAAGACCGGCTCGATCGACGAGCTGGCGGAAATGATCGCAGGGTTCGTCCTGCGCGGAATCCAACGAACGCCCGAAACCTCCAAAGGAGCGTCACGATGAAAAAACGAGCACGATTGGCGGCTTGCCTCGTCCTGGGGGCCGGATTGGCCGGCGCCGCCGCGGCCCAAGAGACGCTCGTCCTGACCCTCGAGGACAGCGTCCGGATGGCCTTGGCCCAGAACCCCTTCCACCAGGCTTCCCAGCAGAAGGTTCAGTCCGCCCGGTCCCTGGTCAACGAGGCCGCCTCCCGGTTCCTTCCCTCCCTGAACGGCCAGGGGCTCTACACCTTGGACGAAAAGCTCTTTGTCCTCGAGTTTCCGTCCATCATCCCGGGACAGCCGCCCCAGCGCATCTCCATGGACTTCACCAAGGACTACCAGTTCAGCATGTCCCTGGCGATGCCCCTCTTCACGGGCGGCCGGCTCGTCTCGGGGTACAAGCAGGCCCGCTACAATATGGACGCGGCCCGGGAGACGGTCAAACAATCGCGGCAGGACACCATCTTCAACGTCAAGAAAGCTTTTTACGGATACCTCCTGGCCGGGAAGTTCGTCGAGGTCTCCGAGGAGGCGGTCGGGCTGGCCGAGAAGCATTACACCAACGTCAAGAATCTCACCCAAGTCGGGATGGCCTCAAAGTTCGACCTCCTCAGGTCCGAAGTCCAGCTCGCCAACCTCAAGCCCCAGCTCATCCGGGCCCGGAACGGGCTCCGGACGGCCGAGCTCGGGTTGAAGATGCTGCTCGGTCTGGACCTGACCCAAGCCATCCAAATCCGGGGCGAGCTCTCCTACCAACCCGTCGAACCCGACGCCGCCGGGAGCGAGACGCAGGCCCTGGCGGCCCGGCCCGAGCTCTCCCAGCTCCAGTTTCAGAGCCGGATGGCGGCCGAAATGGTCAAGATCGCAAAAGCCTCCTATCTCCCGACCCTGGCCATCGGCGGGAACTTCAATTTCTGGGCGGACCGGCTCAGTTTTCGGAAAGGCGCTTGGCAGGACTATTACACTATCAACTTAGTCCTGACCGTCCCGATCTTCAACGGCTTCATCGAGCAAGCCCAAATCGGCCAATCCAAAGCCCTCCTCAGGGAGATCGAGTGGAACCGGAAAGGCCTCGCCGAGATGGTCAAATTCGAGGTCCAGCAGGCCCTTCTCAACCTGCAGCAGGCCAAGGAATCCCTCCTCGCCCAGGGAAAATCCGTCGAGCAGGCCCAGGAGAGCGTCCGGATCGCGGAGCTGAATTTTTCCGAAGGGCTGGCGACGAGCCTCGATGTCAGCTCGGTCCAGGTCGCCCTGGCCCAGGCCCGGACGAACTATGTCCAAGCCATTTACGATTATGTCCTGTCCTTGGCCCAGTTGGACAAGGCGACGGGGACGGATGAATTTAAAACCGAAGAGATGGAATAGACACCAGGAGGACCGAGATGACGTCTACGAACAATCCCATGCGCAATCACAAAGTTTGGCTGGCGGTTTCATTGGCGGCGCTCCTTGTCGCCTGCAAGCCTTCCCAGAAGACGAACGGGCCCGGCTCCGAGACCCTCGGCGCGGCGCCGGTCAAGGTTCAGACTGTCGCGCGGCAACGGCTGGTCCGGACGGTCGGCGGGACGGGAACGATCGAGGCCTGGCAAAAGATCACGATCACGCCCGACCTGGGCGGCAAGATCGCGCGGATCTACGTCGATGAGGGCGACCAGGTCGCCAAGGGTCAGGTCCTGGCCGAGATCGACACGGAATCCCTCCGCCTCCAGCTTAAGCAGGCGGAAGCCGGGCAGGCCGTGGCCGAGGCCGCCCACAAGGACGCCGTCCGCAACAAAGAACGGATGGGCCGGCTCTTCAAGGAGAACGCGGTCTCCGAGCAGCAGTTCGAGCAGGTCAAGCTCGGCCTCGAGGCCGCCCAGGCCCAGCTCGAACAAGCCCGGGCCGCGGTCAACATGGCCAGCCACGCCCTCGATATCTCGATCATGAAGGCCCCCTTCGCCGGGATCATCGCCGCCCGGAACGCGGAGGTGGGCGACGTCGTCAATCCGATGATGGGCGGTTTTTCTCCGACGAGCGGAGTCTTGACCCTGGTCGATTTCTCCAAGGTCAAAATCAGCCTCGACGTCTCCCAGGACACCATCCTCCAGATCCGCAAAGGCCAGCCGGCTGCACTTATCGTCACGTCTTACCCCGGCCGGGTCTTCCCGGGGAAAGTCACCATCGCCAACCTCGCGGCCGATTCGATGACCAAGAAGTTCGGGGTCGAGGTCACCGTCGACAATCCCGATCTCACCCTTAGCCCCGGCACCTTTGGAGAAGTAACGATCGAAGTCGAGAGCCGGGAGAATGCCCTGGTCGTTCCCCAGAAGGCCGTCGTCGAGCGCGGGTTCGTGTACGTCGCCCAGGGCGGCAAGGCCGTCAAGAGGGCCGTCCGGCTGGGCCTTCAGACGTCCGAAGCGGTCGAAGTCCTGGACGGTCTTAAGGAAGGCGAGTCCGTCATCGTCGAGGGCAACTACAGCCTCGAAAACGGGTCTCCGATCCAGACGAACGGCGAGGTCCAGAAATGAAGCTCCCCGAATTTTCCGTCCATCGCAAAGTCACGACGACCATGCTGGTTATGATCCTGGTCGTCGTCGGATTCATCTCGCTCTCGCGCCTCGGGCTCGATTTCTTCCCCGACCTCGAGTTTCCGACGGTCTCGGTCATCACGACCTACCAGGGGGCGTCCTCCGAGGACATCGAGAAAACGATCACCAAGCCTCTCGAGCAGGTCGTCAGTTCCGTCAGCCGGGTCAAGAAAGTCACCTCTCAGACCTCGGAAAGCCTTTCGGTCGTCACGGTCGAATTCGAGTGGGGGACGAGCCTCGATTTCGGGGCCCAAGACCTCCGGGACCAGATCGGGCTGTACCGGTCCTTCCTTCCCGAAGAGGCGAGCGATCCCCTGGTCGTCAAGTTCAATATGTCCATGCTCCCGGTCGTCTTCTACGGGATCATCGGCCCGATGCCGCCGATCGAGCTTAAGAAGCTTATCGAGGACGACGTCGCCCCCCGCCTGGAACGGATCGACGGCGTCGCCGCCGCCCAAGTCTTCGCGACCGACATGCGCGAAATTCTGGTCAATGTCGACAAAGCGGCTCTTGAAAGCCGCAACCTGTCCCTGGATGGAATCCTCCTGGCCCTCCGGGCCGAGAACCTCAACCTGCCGGCCGGGAATCTTATCGAGCGGTATTCGGATATCCTGGTACGGACCATGGGCGAGTTTCGGACTCTCGAAGACATCGGCAGGACCATGATCGGAGCCTCGGCCACCGGCGATCCCATCTATCTCAGCGACGTTGCCGTTATCAAGGACGGGTTGAAGGAGGTGCGGAACACGGCCCGCATCCAGCAGAAGAACGGCATCTATCTCATCATCAACAAACGCTCGGGAGCGAATACGGCGAACGTGGGCCGAAGGATCAAAGCCGAGCTGGCGCGCATCCAAAAGACGCTCCCGGCCGGCATCGAGTTCCATACGGCCATGGACCAGTCCGAGATGATCCTGGAAGTGACCAAGAACACGATCAACAACGCCTGGCAGGGAGGGATCCTGGCCGTCCTCCTCATCTTCCTGTTCCTGGCCAATTGGCGGCCGACCCTGATCATCGGCCTGGCCATCCCTCTGTCCATCGTCACGACCTTCATCGTTTTCTATTTCGCCGGCTACACCCTGAACCTGATGACGCTCGGCGGTCTCGCCCTGGGGGTGGGCATGCTCGTCGACAATGCCATCGTCGTTATCGAGAACATGTTCCGGCACAGGCTTGAGGGCAAGGACAGTGAACAAGCGGCCATCGTGGGCGCCTCCGAGGTCGGCATGGCCATCACCGCTTCGACCCTGACGACCGTGGTCGTCTTCCTCCCCCTCGTCTTCGCTTCGGGGATCACCGGGAAGCTGACCCAGGCGATGGCCCTGTCCATCACCTTCTCCCTGATGTCGTCCCTTTTTGTCGCCCTGACCATCGTCCCTCTCCTGGCGTCCGTCCTATTCCGGAAAAAGAAGGGCGGCGTCGAGTGGACGGTCACGGGCGAGAAAATTTGGTTCGAGAAGGTCAAGGCGTTCTATCACAAGACCCTGACCCGCGCTCTCGTTAACAGGAGATGGGTCCTGCTCGGCTCGATCGGAGCCTTTCTCGCCTCGCTGGCCCTTATTCCATTCCTGAGGAAGGAATTCATGCCCGTCCAAGACCGGGACATGATCCTGCTCAAGGTCAAGATGCCGGTCGGGACGGCCCTGGCCGAAACGGACCGGGTCGTGGCCATGGTCGAGAAAATCATGCTCAGCGAACCCGAAGTCAAGATCGTCTCGGCCCAGACCGGCTCGAGCGCCGAGGAGAATCCTTCCGACCAGGCGGGCGGGATGAGCAACAGCGGTACCTACGAGGGGCTCCTCTGGGTGGGCTTGATCCCCAAGAAGGAGCGTAAGCTCTCGGATGTCCAGGTCCTTGAGAAGATACGGGGGCGGTTGCCGAAATTTCCCAATGTCAAGTTCGAGGCGGTCGACGTTTCGCAGATGATGATGGGGGGAACCACGGCCCCGGTCAGCATCAAGCTGTTCGGAAAAGATCTGGATCTCCTCAAGGGGCTGGCCGACTCCATTGTCGGCCGCATTAGGGGCGTCAATGGACTCCGGGACGTCACCCATACTTTGTCGACCGGCAAGCCGGAATACCAAATTCGAATCGACCGGGAAAAGGCATCCCGGCTCGGGCTCATGACGGGCCAGATTGCACTGGCGGCCCAGACAGCCACCTTAGGCCGGGTCGCCACCCGCTTCCGAGAGGGAAGCGACGAGATCGACGTCCGCGTCCGTTTCCAGGAAAGGGACCGGAGCTCGATCGAGGCCGTCAAGAACATCCCTATCCTGACCCCGCTTAATAAGATTGTCTACCTGGACCAGGTGGCCGTCGTCGACTCCCGGGAGGGCCCGATCCAAATCGCCCATGAGAACCAGTCCCGCATCGTGACCGTGACGGGCAACCTGGCCGGGCGGGACATCAACAGCGTCACCCGCGACATCAAGAAGAGGCTGGCCGGCACGGAAAAAAGCCTTCCTCCCGGCTACTTCATGGAATACGGCGGACAGTACCAGGAGATGACCGAGGCATTCCTGATCCTGGCCGGAGTCTTCGCCCTGGCCGTCCTCCTCGTCTATATGGTCATGGCCTCCCAGTTCGAATCGTTCTCCCATCCTTTCGTGATCATGTTCACGATTCCCCTCGGCGTCATCGGCGTCATCCTGGCTTTGTTGGCCATGGGGCAGCGGCTCAACTTGCCCTCGATCATCGGGGTCATCATCCTGGCCGGGGTCGCCGTCAACAACGGCATCGTCATGATCGACTACATCAACCAGCTCCGGCGGAAAGGGATGGGCGACCGGGAAGCCATCGTTCAGGGCGCCGTGACCCGGCTCCGGCCGGTCCTGCTGACGGCCCTGACGACCATCCTGGGCATGCTCCCCATGATGTTCAGCCGCTCCTCGGGGTTCGAGTTCCGCTCGCCGATGGCGACCTCCCTGAACGGAGGCCTGATGGCCGCGACCTTTCTGACCCTGTTCGTCATCCCCATCGTCTACAGCTATATCAACAAGATTTCATTCAGGGATAAGAACCGCAAGACCGCTTAAATAACGCGTGAAGGGGGCCCGGGGCGAACCGGATCGGTATTGACCCGTTCGCCAACGCTAAGTCCCGCCTTTCAACACCCATAAGCCGTGAACGGCTTATGAGTACAGGCGCTCCAACGGATCTAAGTCCGTGGAGCTTCGGGGCGGGGACGAGAAGCGACACTTTTGTACTCAGCCCCTTTTAAGGGGATGGGGCTGAGTGGGCTCAGGGTTAACCCCGAACAAATCCCGGCATTCATGCCGGGGATTCGAGGGGCCTGTCAAGCCATTTAAAAACCTTACTCTAGAGGGTATCGTCTTGCCATTTAAAAATCTTACCCTGGCGGAGAGGGGTTGAGGAGTCATAGGCTGCTCGAAACGACGTGGGGAGAGGAGAGTATCCG
>JALHUR010000077.1 GCA_022867325.1 Candidatus Aminicenantota bacterium
GAGATTGTAGGGGTTGACGGGGACGGGCTTGGCCCAACCGAAGACAGGAAAGTGCGCAAGGACGAGGAGGAGGGGGAGTAAGACGGTTCCGAACGGGTCGATGTGGGCGAGCGGGTTGAGGGTCGCCCGGCCCAGGGCCGCCGCCGTCGGGTCGCCGAATTTTTTGGCGGACCAAGCGTGGGCCGCCTCGTGGACGGTGATGGCGAACAGGAGGACGAACAGGCTGATGACGATGTTGACGATATCCATGACTTGAGTCCTCGCTATTTATAGCACATCGTATGGGAACAGTAAACAGCCTCCGGCCACGAGCCGGCAATAAAACAGAAAAAAAAGGGGGACACGGTTTTAAATCCGTGTCCCCCGCTTGTCTTCTGCGAAAGAGCCTGCGATCAGCCTTTAAGGATCTTGGCCACCTCGTCCTTGTCGACGTCCATGATGTAGGGGATGCCCGAGATATTCGCGGCGTCCCTGGTCAGGGAGGCGATGTCGTCCCGGGTGATGTAGTGGAGCGCGAACTTCCGGGCGCCGGCCATCAGCTGGCGCAAGCCCTGGCTGAGGCGGTGGAAGTAGGTGTAGACGCCGATGGCGCCGGTCGGGAGGTCCTTGAAGCGGTCCTTGTACTTCCCCTTGAGCTCGGGCCCGGTGATGAAGATCTCTTCGACCGAGCTGCCGAACCGCTCAACGTAGACCGGAATCTGGCTCTCGTCGATCCGCCTGCCGATCGTCTTCCCGACCATGGCGGCGGCCATCGGGCTGCGGGCCAAGCCGACGCCCTTGACGTAGGGCGCGCCCAAGGCGAGGCCTTTGAAGATCTGGTCCTCGAAGGTCACGCCGCCGGCAAGGATGATGTCGGGAACGTACTCGCCAGCCTGGGCCAGCTGATGGGCGTAGCGGTAGGTCAGGCTCCAGATCTCGACGACCGGGATGCCCCACTCGTTCATCATCCGCCAGGGGCTCATGCCCGTCCCTCCGCCCGCGCCGTCCACGGTCAGCATGTCGATTTTGGCCTTGGAGGCGAACTTGACGGCCCGGGCCAGGTCGGCGGGGCGGTAGGCGCCCGTCTTGAGGAAGATGTACTTGGCGCCGGCCTTGCGGAGCTCCTCGACCCTTTTCATGAAGCTCTCCTCCTCGACCATGCCGAGGCGGGAGTGCCGCTCGAACTCCTTGAAGCTTCCCTTCTCGAAAGCCGCGATGACGTTCGGGTCATCGGGGTCGGGGAGGACGATGTATCCGCGGCTCTTGAGCTGCTGAGCCTTCTTGAGGTTCTTGATCTTGACCTCGCCGCCGATGTCCTTGGCGCCCTGGCCCCACTTGAGCTCGACGACCTGGACGCCCAGTTTCTCGATGACGTACTCCTGGACGCCGAGGCGGGTGTCCTCGACGTTGGCTTGGACGACGACGGCTCCGAAGCCCTGGTCCTGCCAGTCCGTGTAGCTCTTGATCCGGAATTCCATGTCGGGCGAGCGGAGGATCCGCCCGTTCTTGATTTCGGACTGCTCGTCCATCCCGCAGACGTTTTCGCCGACGGTCAGGATGCAGCCCGAGATGGCCGCCCCGGCGGCCAAGCCGGCCCAGTTCAGTTTGGCGATGTTGGTCGAGCCCATCCCGGCCACGACGAAGGGCAGGTGGAGCTTGATCCCTTTGTCGCGGCCGATCCGGGTTTCGGTCGTGACCTTCTCGAAGGTCGCCTTGTCGCTGTCGGCCTCGACGCCGTAGGCGCCGACGGCGGTGCCCATGATGCTGAAGTGGGCCAGGTCGACCGGGTAATCCTTTTCGCTGGCGGCCGTGATCAGGCCGAACGGCTGGGGATAGAGGACCTCGGTCCCGCGGTAGGCGGATTTGCCGATCTCGCACATCCCGATGCAGCCGTCGACACAGGTCACGCACATCCCGCTGAAGGGGCTGACGGATCCTTCGGTTCTGTTCTTGGTCAGGGTCGCCGCGCTTCGATTGAGCTTCGTGTAAGACATATCCGTTCCTCCTTACTTATTTCCCGATTTCCACGTCTATGGTCTGGCGCATGATGATGACCGTTTCAATCCCCGGGTCATTTCCCCGCCGTCGGTTTTTCGCGGACGCAGGTCCCGCAACGCCCGGCGTCGTACATCCAGCACTGGAGGTCGTCGAAGTGATCCAGGCAGCTCGGATCCATGGTCAAGCAACTATTGCAGAGGACCGTCTCGGCCTGGGGCCCTTGGCAGCGGAGCTGGCAGGCCGGACAGATGTAGATGCAGGCGCCGCACAGCCGGCACTCCTCGGAGCGGATGTCGAAGGGCGTCGAGATCTTCCGCTTGTGGCCGCGGTTCTGGAACCCGATCGCCCGCCCGTCCATCTGCTCCGCGCACATCCGGACGCACAGGCCGCACAGGATGCACTCCTCATTCTTGGGCTTGAAGCGGACCTGGGTGACTCCGAATTGGGAAGCAAGGTCCTGGAGCTGCTTGGAGCCCGGCGCCATCGCGATCATGAGCTCGACCATCATCCGCCGGGCCGTCCAGACCCGCTTCGTGTCGGTCCGGACGACGAGCCCCTCCTCGGCCCGGTAGGTGCAGGAGGAGACGAGCTTGGCCTTGGGCCTCTCGCCGATCTCGACCAGGCAGAGGCGGCAGCCGCCCCAGGGGGTCAGTCCTTCGTTGTAACAGAGAGTCGGGATCTCGAGCCCATAGAAACGGGCCGCCTCAAGGACCGTCCAGCCTTCTTCGGCCCGGACCTTCAATCCGTTCATGATGAACTCGATCATTTGCTCGCTCCTATGGCCTTCTTGGCGTCCTCTGTCTCTAGGTCGCAGCGCAGGCACCGCCTGGCTTCCTGAACGGCTTCCTCCTCGCTGAATCCCAGCTCGACCTCCTGGAAGTTTTTCCGGCGGTGGGCGACCGGGATGTGTTTTCTCTCGGGTCTCCGGGCTTTGTCCGCCTCCTCTTCCGAGAGGATCCAGGGCTGGACATAAACGGATGGTCGGTTGAGGCGGTACTCCCGCCGGACCGGCTGCCCTGCGATGAATTTCTCAATGGTCTCGGCGGCCAGCTTGCCCGCGGCGATAGCCTCGACGACCGTGTTCGGGCCGGTCACGTTGTCGCCGCCCGCGAACACCCCAGGCCGGGTCGTCATGGCCGTTTCCTCGTCGATGATGATGTTTTCGCCGTGCCGGCGGATCTCGTCCCCTTCGCCGATATAAGAGGAAGTATCGGGCCGTTCGCTGATCGCCAAGATGAGCGTGTCGAGTTCATAGATGAAATTCGACCCTTCGATCGGGACCGGCTTTCGCCGTCCGCTGTCGTCCTTCTCGCCGAGCTTCATCCGGACGCATTCGATGGCCGCCGCACGGCCGCCTTTCGTCACGACCTTGACGGGGGCGACCAGGAACTGGACGTCGATCCCCTCCTCGATGGCCGCGTCGACCTCCTCGGCCAAAGCGGGCATCTCGGCCTTCGTTCTCCGATAGAAGATGGCCACCCGGTCGCAGTCCGGATCGCGCAGGGCGGCCCGGGCGGAGTCAATGGCCGAGTTTCCGCCGCCGACAACGCAGACCCGCTTGCCGACGGGGATTTTCTTTCCGAGGTTGACCGACCGGAGGTACTCCAAGGAGTGCAGCACGCACTCGGAATCCTCGCCCGGGATGCCCATCTTCAACGACTTCCCGGCGCCCGTGGCGCAGAAGACGGCCTTGTAGCCTTCCCGGAGAAGCTTATCGATGGAGACGTCCTTGCCGAGGACAACGCCGGTCCGGATCTCCACCCCGGCGTTCCTGATGCGCTCGATTTCTTTGTCCAGGACATCCTTGGGCAGCCGGTGGTCGGGGATGCCTACGGCCAGCGTCCCGCCGGCCACGGAAAGGCACTCGAAGATCGTCGGGCGGAATCCCTTGCGGGCCAGGTAATAGGCGGCCGTCAGGCCGGCCGGGCCGGACCCGATGATAGCCACCTTCTCCCGGTTCTGGCCGACGGGCTCGGGGACGTAGTTGATCCCGTTCTTGTCCGCCCAGTCCATCACAAAGCGCTTGAGGCTGCGGATGGAGATGGCCTCTCCGGACTCTCCCGCCCGGCAGTCCGCCTCGCAGGGATGGTGGCAGACCCGGCTGCAGACCGAGGGCAGGGGATTGTCCTTCATGATGATCCGGAAGGCCTCCTCGTAATTTTTCTGGGCGATCAAGGCGATATAGGAGGAAGCCTCCTGGTCGATAGGACAGATATATTGGCATGGCGAGGAGACGATCTCCTTGCAGACCAGGGCGGAACATTTTCTCTTTTTTATATGTTCGTTGTATTCGTTCTTGAAGTACTTCAGCGTGGACAGAACGGGATTGGCCGCCGTCTGCCCCAGCCCGCACATCGAGGCGTCCATGCAGGCCGTCGCCAGTTCCTCAAGGAGATCGATGTCGCTCAGCCGCCCTTTTCCGTCGGAGATACCCTTGACGATTTCCCACATCCGTTGGGTTCCTTCCCGGCAGGAAACGCACTTGCCGCAGGACTCGTCCCTGAGGAAGTTCAGGAAGTATTTGGCGATGTCGACCATGCAGGTCTTGTCGTCCATGACGATCATGCCCCCCGAACCCATGATCGAACCGGCCGCCGTCAGGCTCTCGTAGTCGATCGGCAGGTCGAGCTTGGACTGGGGGAGGCATCCGCCGGAGGGGCCGCCGATTTGGACGGCTTTGAACTTTCGGTCGTCGGGGATGCCGCCGCCGATCCCGAATATAATGTCCCGGAGGCTGATTCCCATCGGGACTTCGACCAGGCCCGTATTGTTGATTTTGCCGACGAGAGAGAAGATCTTCGTCCCCTTGCTCGTTTCGGTCCCGAGGCTCGAAAACCATTCCGAGCCGCGCCGGATGATGTTGGGGACGGTGGCCAAGGTTTCGACATTATTGATCGTCGTCGGCTTCCCCATATGGCCTTTTTGGGCGGGATAGGGGGGTCTTTGCCGGGGCATCGCGATCCGTCCTTCGACGGACGCGATCAGGGCGGTCTCCTCTCCGGAAACGAAAGCGCCCGCGCCCTGGACGATTTCGATATCGAAGTTGAATCCGGACTCCAAGATGTCTTTTCCGAGCAGTCCATAGTCCCTGGCCTGGCCGATGGCGATCTCGACGCGCTTGAGGGCCAAGGGGTATTCGTTCCGGATATAGATGAATCCCTTCTCGGCGTCGATCGCCTTGGCGCCGATGACCATCCCTTCCAGGACGGCGTGGGGATCGGCCTCGAGGACGGACCGATCCATGAAAGCGCCCGGGTCCCCCTCGTCGCCGTTGCAAATCAGGTATTTAGGTGTCGCTTTCTCGCGGCGGCAGGCCTGCCACTTCTTGCCGGTCGGGAAGCCGGCGCCACCCCGGCCCCGCAGTCCCGAGGCGGTGATCTCGGCGATGATCTCGTCGGACGTCATCTCGGTCAGGGCTTTGGCCATGGCCTGATAACCGTCGAAGCCGATGTATTCGTCGATCTTCTCCGGATCGATCCGCCCGCGGTTGCGGAGGACGATGAGCCGCTGGTGCTTGAAGAACTCGATGTCCATCATCTTGGGGATCGGCTCTTTTGTGGCGGGAGGGACGTACATCAGCTTCTTGACGGGACGTCCTTTGAGTAAGTGCTCTTCGACGAGGTGGGGAACGTCCTCGACCTTGAGCTGCTGGTAGAAGACGCCGTCCGGCTGGACGAGCAGGATGGGGCCCCTTTCGCAGAATCCGTTGCAGCCCGTCGCGATAACGAGGACCTCGTCCTGGAGGTTCCGCTTCCGGACCTCTTGTTCGAGCGCCTCCTTGATCTTGAAGGATCCGCAGGACACGCACCCGGTCCCGGCGCAAACGAGCAGGTGGGTTCGATATTGTTTCAAGGATCCCCCTCAGTACATGGTTTCGCTTCCGACGGCCAGGGCGTATCCGACGACGATCTGGCCGCCCAAGACGTGATCAACCAGGATCTTTCGAATCTTGTCGGGCGCCAGGTCGACGTATTTGACGGGCGGCTTATCCTTGATCTCGACCGTGGCCATCGGCTCGCGGTTGCAGAGCCCGGCGCAGCCGGAGGTCGTCACGATGACGTCCTTGACGTTCTTTTTCTTCATCTCGTCCAGGAGGGCGTCCATGACGTCGCGGGCGCCGGCGGCGATCCCGCAGGTCCCCATGTGGACCGTGATCTTGGCCCGCCACTGGCTGTCCCGGATCGTCGCCAGGGCCCGGGCTTTCTCCCGGATTCTTTCCAAATCCTGGATGCGAAGCTTCTTCTTCTCGCCTTCCGGCCGTCCCTTCCGGGTGGCCGCGGTTTTAGGGGTCCTCTTTCCAACCTTGGGTTTTTCCTTCTTGCTGACCGGATTTTTGGCAGGCATGGTTTTTGTGATCCTCCTCATGATGCCGGGCTCTTGGCCGGCCTCGATTTCTGCGGTTTGGCCGGGGGCGTTTCCGGCTTCCGATATTTCCCTAGGATCTGTCCGACATTCCGGATCGAAGCCCGGCGGTGATACTCTCCGTCGACGACGACGACGGGACCGATGGCGCAGCAGCCGAGGCAGGCGACGGTCTCCAGAGTAACCTGGCCGTCCTTGGTCGTCTGACCGGAGCCGACCTCGAGCTTCCGCTCGAATTCGTCGAGGATCCTCGATCCACCCCTGACATGACAAGCCGTCCCCGTGCACACGAGACAGGTGTGCTTGCCTCGGGGAGTCAGGCTGAAGGCGCGATAAAAAGTGGCGACCCCGACGATATCGATCAATGGCGTGTCCAGCCCGGCCGCGACATAGCGGAGGGATTCCGGCGGCAGGTAGTTGTGCTCGGATTGGATGTCCAGAAGGATCGCGATCAGGTTTTTCTTGAGGCCCTTGTGTTTGCGGATGATGGATTGGATGTCTTGTTTCTTAGATGCCAAGGTAAGCCCTCCAGTTTTGGGAAATGGAAGCGGCGGCGAACGGGATGGCCGTCGAAAAGCCCCGACAACATGAATGCGTCGCACATAAAAATGAGATTGGATTTATAGCAGAACGCTTCGGACTTTGTCAAGTCGGAAACCGTTTTTTCCGCCGCTTGAAAACGGCCTGTCGCCTCAAGTTCTCCCGAGGCGCTTCAGACCCGCCTCGAGGGCTTTGGAGACTTCTCGGATCGCGTCCGGCTTCAGGCCGGCGGATGCCCCGGCCATCATCTCGATGCGGCGGGGGCCTCCGCCGGCCGCCTCGAGATGATGACGGCTCCGGAACCCGAAAACCCGTCCGGTCCGGTTGTGCCTGTAA
>JALHUR010000078.1 GCA_022867325.1 Candidatus Aminicenantota bacterium
CCCCTGATAAAACCAGGACTCGCAGTCATAGATGCCGGATTTACCGGCGTACCGCAGGATTTCCAGGGGCTCGCCCAGCAAGATATACATCCGGCCCCGGTCGGTTTTCCACCCGGGGACAGCTCCTTCCCGCCCGAGTTGCTGGTTCGCGTAGGCAATCCGGCGGAAGTGTTCCGTCTTGAACTCGTTCTCGGGCGTCCCGGGCGTTGGGTCTCGCTGCTTCCAGAAGGCGGCGATGAAGAGCTCCCGCTCCCGGTCGGTCTGGAGCTTCAGGAAGACGGACCGCTCCGTCGCGGTGATGATATACACGGCCTCATCTTCGAGCCAGGCTCTGTGAGCGGCCGAAAGCTGCGGCTTCGAGACGGTTTGACCCGCGCCAAGGACCGCGACGACGAGCAGCGTCGCGAGCAGGACGGACCGCGGCGAGGCGGCCGAGTGCGCGTATCCGGGGGAAGGACTTATCGACTCCCAGACCCCGGAAAGCATGGGGAAGGGATTCGATCGTCTCACAATGATCTCCGAAACATAATTTCATTATATAACAAAGTCGGTTGAGATTGTCCAGACGGGATTCATCCGGGGCCTCGAAAGATGGTCGAGCCAGGGACCGGACAAGGAGCGCGGCCGGCGGCCTTCGGGGGCGCGTGAGTCCGGATTCCGTCGCTTCCAATAAGGGACCCGGGTGGGCTGTAATCCCGCCGGGAGTACCCATAAAAGCCAAGGACATCGAGAAGGCCAGGGCCTCGGCCATCGTTCTCTTGCGCAAAGCCCGCATCGCCGTCACGCGGAGCGAACGGGAGACCATGGAAGTGGCCGATCTCGGCCTCGGCGACCTCAAGCACGTGAGCATCGAGATCATCGTCTACGAGAACAACGACCGCTACTGCGCCAAGGAGCTCGTCCTCCTGCCCCGCCAGATCTGCCTGGAGCATCGCCATCCGCGGGTCAACGGGCGGAATCTCGGCAAGAAGGAGACCTTCCGCTGCCGCTATGGCGAGGTGTACTTGTATGTCGCCGGGGAGCGCACGCCCAGGCCGAAAGCCCGCGTGCCGAGGAAGTACAAGGGCTACCTGACCGTCTGGCACGAGATCGTGCTCAGGCCTGGCGACATGTATACCCTGCCCCCGAACGCCCCGCACTGGTTCCAGGCCAGCGACAACGGCGCGGTCGTCTCGGAGTTCTCCTCGACGAGCACGGACGAGAACGATCTCTACACCGATCCCCGCGTCCGGAGGGTCGGGAGCTGACGGCCGGGATACCGACGTGCCCGGCCCGGGCGGCCCTTCGCGCGACATGATCGAGATCGGCGTACCCATCGAAGAGATCGCCGCCCGCCTCAGCCTCCACATGTGCGGCAGGAGCGACTATCTGCTCGAGATCTTCCGCGACGACCTGGCCATCCACGAGCTGCAGGGCTTCGGCTACGAGGTCGACCTCGGCCGCGTCCTCGACGCGCTCGGTCCGCTCGGCGGGCTCATCATCCAGGACGGCAACAACATCCCGCCCGGCTCGCCCCTGGCCAACATCAACGCCATGATGGAGGCGGCCGAGGCCGGGAGGCCGGAATGACGGACGCCCGCGGCTTTCTCCGCCGCCTCTGGTGGCTCGAGAACGGCGACCGGCCCGAGCTCGTCCGCTCCCTCCGCCGGCCCAAGGCGACCGACGGCCAGCTCGGTCGCCAACGACGTCGGGGTCATGCTCTCGCCTGCCCTCCACGACAAGATCACCTGCCGCGGCCAGAATATCCAGATCGAGCTCAACGGGAAGCCGATCCTCGACTGGAACCAGGAGCCGCGCGGGAAGATCAAGGACTTCGCCCTCGAAGGCTACCGCGGGCTCCAGAACCACATGAGCCGGGGCTCTTCCTGCTTTTTCAGGGAGGACCCGGACTATACCGGCAAGTACATGATCCGGCCCATCCTCTCCCTGACCTTTGTTGCGGATAAGCCCCCGCCTTGCAGTCCTCATGTCTTCCATGAGGGCCGCCGTCTCATGTTCTTAGCGAAGTCGCCCTGAGTGCCGCCCCGAGGGGTTCTTGACATCGCCGCCCGGCCGGCGATACTATTCCATCATGATCAGGAGGGGGGATTTATTGCATGGAGCGGCCATTCACCACGCCGGGGAAAAAGCAAATTCTTATCAAGATTATCAAGAATGTCAAAGAGATTTCTGGCTACATGAAAGGAGTCCCCTATGAAGAGATCCACTTCGAGAATCCGCATGGCAACTATCTTTGCCGTTGCCGTCCTTGTTTCGGCTCCATTCCTTCGGGCCCAGATGCAGCTCAGCGGCCTGGTTCACAGCTCGTCAGGAGAGGGACAAGTTGCGCCCATCACTATCAAGATCGATAATTATTCCACTCCAGACGAGATCCTCATGCTTAAACAGCTCATGATGTCCGGGGACGTCAATAAGTTCTATAAAGCCTTGCGGGCTAAGGACAAGGGCTACATGAATGTACCCTCAGCTTTCAGCAGCGCCAATGAATGGAATAGCCATTTCAATATCGCCTTCGAACAGCCGAGTGAGAAGGAGGATCGGATTCTTTTAATCGCGGAAAGCCGGATCGTGAAACAAGGGACAAGCTACGGAGGCCCCTACTACTTCCTCGTTATGGAATTGAGCCTAAATAAAAACCATGAGGGCGAAGGCAGGATCTATCATGCCGCCGAGATCTCGTTCCCTCGGGAGGGCGGCGTCGCCCTTGAAAGCTATGCAACGGTCCCGTATCAAATCTCCAATATCCGCCCGGTTGGCACGAGTGGAAAAAAGGACAAATCGGCTGGAGAGCTACATTGAAACGGAGCTGGATCAGCGCGAACAATCCGGACTAGATTATGAGGTCGACCCGCTGATCTGCCCACGATGGGGGGGAGGATGAAAGTTGTCGCTTTCCTGACCGAGTCTGCGGTGGTCGATCGGATCATCCGTCACCTGGAGTTGACGTTCGTCGCGGAGAAGCCGCCGCCGTATCCTGTTTTTTCTGGAGTCAGCTTGATGGCCGCCGAGGAGAGCGGGGATTACGAATGAATAGTGCTTGATTTTGATAGCAGAGCGGTCTGGTCTCGTTCGGCCGCCTCCCAGGCTATCCTGAGCGACATTCAATCCCGCCGCGCCCGAGCCGTTCGGAATTCGGGCACTTGACTCCTTCTATGATGACGTGATGCAAGTGGTATTTTCTATTTTCTGCTCCTTTCTTCTCTCGCCTTCTCTTCAGGTCTTGTGGACCATCCTTCTATCCGTGCCCTTAGCCCGAAGGCTATGTCCGCACACACTCTAACCTCAGGTCCCGGCCCCTTAACCTATCAAACAATGCGGCCTTCTTAGACCCATTAAGGAGATTCCCAAGGCGGCCGAGTTATCTCCGATAAGCAATGTAGTTGCGCCCTTCTTTCCAAACCTTGTAGATGATCGTCAGGAGTCGCCTGGCCGTGGCCACTTTAGCCTTGTTGGGGCCCTTGTTGAGGGCCAGCCGTTCGTCTGACTGGGGTGTGGCCGGCATCATCCTGGCCACGGCCGGTTTGGCTTTCGGCGCGGGGCTGGCCAGCGTCATCTCCCCGGCCAAGCTCCAGAACGCCGCCGCTTCCATCGACCGGCTGGGCGAGGAGAACAAGGTAATCCGCATCGCCTTCGTCTTTTCCCTCATCTTCACGGCGGTGACGACGCTGTTCCTGCTGCTGTTCTTGAGCCTGGGCATCCGCGTCTGAGTTTAGGGAGATTCTTCCGCCGGCAACGGGGGGCCTTTTTCCCTCCTCCTGATGTAAACAATATTTACCCAGCTCCGTTTTTTTACAGCTTCTATTCCCTCGGAGGGCCTTCATAAGCAATAAAACCGGCTCTGTATTGGCACGAAAGTTGCAATTTCCTTCTATCCAATCCCCCTTAAGCTATCCTCTCTCTTCCCCCTCCTCGAGGGAACAAGGGGGATTCTTTTTTAAAGGCTGAAAGAAAGGAGCTTCGAGGGATGAGAAACACCGGCCGCCGCGGAGGAGTGTCGCGCCGTGTATTCTGGGGAACGGCCCTTTTCCTGGCATGGTTGAGTTCCGCGTCGGCCGGTTGGGATATCTCGACCGGGTATGCCTTCGAGAAGGGGCTTCTCCTCGAATACACTCTTTCTCTCGAGACGCAGTTTCGATACAGCCCGGACCGCCAGGAGCTGTATGTGCCCGTTCGATCCCGCTATACGCTCCGTTTCTGGGTTCTGGACAAGAATCAATCCGGGGAGGCCGTCCTGGCCGCGGCGACGGCGCTTGACGATGTTTCCCTTCCTGAAGAGAAGCCGGGGGCCGACCGCATCTACAAGGACGTCCTCAAGAGCCTCCGGGAATGGGTTCCGACCTTCAAGAAAACCGATTCGGCGGCCGTTATTCTCGATCCCCAGGGGAACATCCTGCGCGGCCGGATGCCCTGGCCCGAGGGGACCTGCTTTCAATTGCCTCTCGTCCTGGCCGGGCTTTCGATCCGAAAAAGGGGATGGGACTGGAACGTCGGGGGCCGCTACCGGATCGAGAATTCGTTCCGGGGCCTTGATCCGGCGAGCGGCGGCGAGAAAGCCGTGTTTACCTCTGGCAACAACCTCATCCAGGCGCGGCTTCTCGTCGACACCGTCCGGGCCCTTCCGTTCCGCTATGAGGCCAAGTACGGTTATCAAACGTTCCGTTCCGTATACTTTCAAACCCTGACGATGGAGCTCGTCCGTGCCCAGCCCGGATACGACCCGGCCGCGTTCGGCGACGACCCCGCCATGCTGGCCGCGGTCGTCCAGGCGGCGACCTTGGCGGGGCCGGACGCATTGCCTAAGGAACTTCTATCCCGTGCCCTCGGCTCTCCGCTTCCCGAGCTGCGCTTGGCCGCGGCGGCCCATTTAGCCGTCCGCGGGATTCCGGAAGGGATCGACCCCGCGCCGGTTTTGAAGGATAAGGACGAACGGATCAGGTTCAACGCCGCCAAGGCCCTTTTCCGCCAGCGGGGCGACCGGACGGCCCTCAAACGGTTCCTGGAAGAGGGGACTCCCGAGCTCCGGGTCCGCGCCGGCCGTCTTCTCGAACCGCGGTCTCTTTCCACGTTCGATCCGGGCTTGGTCCAGGACCTCAAGAAAGGCGTCGTACCGGCCGGACGGCCGGAGGCGGAAGTCTACGGCGCCGTCCGGGCGTTGCTCCGGGAGGGGAGAGAGCGGCCAATCGCCCAGATCGGGCCGGCCGATTTCGGGCTGGCGTCGGGCCTCGACGGCCGGCGCTTTTATCATGTCGCCGTGCACTGCCCGGCCGACTACGACCCGGCCGAGGCCTGGCCCGTCATCATCAACCTGACCGGGGGGAACGGCTTCGCCGAGAGCGAATTTCTCGCCCTCAAGGATATCGTCCCCGCCCATTATATCCTCGTCTCGCCCGACGCCGCCTACGGGAACTGGTGGGATGCCGACCAGGTCCGCATGTTCGACGACCTCCTGAAATGGATCGTCCGGAACTATGCCGCGGACCCGGACCGCCTCTATCTCACCGGATTCTCCAACGGAGGGATCGGAGCTTACCGGTTCGCCTCCCTCCATCCGGACCGGTTCGCGGCCGTCGCCGCGCTCGAAGGTTACTCCAAACTCCCGGGCGAGGAGCGGGGAGTCGAGACCGAGATGATGCTCAACCTCAAGAACACGCCCGTCTTCATCATCCACGGCGACCGGGATCCTGTCATCTCGATCGAGCCGGACCGGATCCTGGCGGATTTTCTCCAGCGGAATGCCATTCCCTTCAGGTTCCTGGCCGCAGAGGGCGTGGGCCATACGATCGATTTCGAGTCCTACAAGAATGACCTCCTGTCATTCTTTCGGAAATACCGCCGCGACCCCGCGCCGGCCAAGCTCAACCTGGTTCTGGACGAGTCCGCCGAGAGCCGAAATGGCTGGATCCGGATCGAACGCAAGGCGGACCCGGCTCTGCGGGCTATTGTCAAGGCGGAGATCAAGAAGGGAAAGGTCGTGGTCGAAACTAAGAACGTGGCCGGCCTCAGTCTCCTCCTCAACGACCTCCACTACGGCCCCGATCCGCTGGAGATCGTCATCGATAAAAAAGTCGTCTTTCAGGGAAGGCTTCAGCTTGACCCGGCGGCGCTCGGCGAGTCCCTGAGGATCGAGACGGACTACGCCCGGCTTTACGGCGTCAAGCTGACCTTTGATATCCAGGCGCGCTGAGGGACGCCGCATTCGTCCCTCGGCGCCGCCCCCAATGAGCTGGGCGGCATCAACCACCTCAAGCTGACCTTTGTTGCGGCGAAGCCCCCGCCTTGCAGTCCTCATGTCTTCCATGAGGGCC
>JALHUR010000079.1 GCA_022867325.1 Candidatus Aminicenantota bacterium
CTTTTCCCGCGTTTCCGCGAGGCGGTCGGATGGATGGAGGCGACCAGGGTCGTGGACGAACGGAAGTTCCTTCAATTCGCGGGCCAGATCAAGGGGATCGAAGGCCAAAAATCGGTCTTTCTCATCTACCAGCGGGAATTCCGGCCCGAACTCCAGCAGGCCGTCGTCAACCGGATACAGAGCGAATTCCGGAACGCTCAGGAAATTCTGAGCGAGCTCCAGGATCTGTTCTTGACCCGGAAGCGCGAGACGAACTTCGAGGTCGAACCCATCCAAAAAGCCTTCAGCGACGCCCAGATCGACTTCCATTTCATCTACATGAACAAGGAGACCGAGTACGTGCCGGGCATCGATATGCGGGAAGCCTCCGAGGACCATTTTCGGGCCTTCTCGATCCTGGCCGAGACGACGGGCGGAATCGCGGACAGTTCCCAGAATCCGGCCGTCGGGTTCCGGAACGCCGTCGCCCAGGCCGGGAGCTATTACCTCCTCTATTTCGAGCCGATCGATTACAAGCGTGACGGCGAGTTCCATCGGCTCGCGGTCAAAGTCAAGAACCCCGCCTACCGGGTCGTCAGCCGGACGGGATACTATGCCAACTGAGGCCGCCGGGAGGGAGATGAGGAGCCGAACATGAGGAAACCAGGAATCGCCGCCGCGCTCGTTTTCGTCGGCCTGGCCGCCGCGGCCGGCGGGCGGATCCACGGCCAGTCGGCCAAGACCTTCGGCGGGTCCGCGGATGATTCGCCCGGCTCCATTCTGATCGCGCCGGACGGCGGCATCGTCATTTCGGGCACCACCCAGTACCAGGGCGCCGCGGGCGGGACGGACGCTTGGATGTGGATTCTAAAGGTCGGCCGGGACGGCCGTATGGCCTGGAAGCATGTCTGGGAGTGCTACAGCGTTTCCGATGTCTTTAAGCGGTCCTCGGCCGTCGTGGCCGTCCCCGGAGGCGGTTATCTTCTGGCCGCGACCATGCTGCCCCGGCAGGGCTCGGGCTTGGATTCCTACGTCTTCCTGGCAAGACTCGGTTCGGACGGCGCCGTCATCTGGGAGAAAAAGTACGGCTTTGAAGGGATCGGCGCCGTTGTTCAGCAATTCGGGATCCGCGATGCCTGCCCGATCGTTGACGGGGGGATATTAGCCATCGGCTACGTCCAATCCGGGAACGGGGACGACAAGGACCTCTGGGCGGCCCGCTTCGATTGGGAGGGACGGCTGGTCTGGCAGCGCCGGTATTCAGGCCCCGGACGCGACGAGGGCTTCTCCGTCAAGGAGGAAAGCGACGGGACGTTCTATCTCGGCGGCCGGACGTTTTCGTTCGGCGCGGGCGGATACGATTTCTGGGTATTGAATATGACCGGGCAGGGCGACGTCATCTGGCAGAAGACCTACGGCGGCCCGGGCAACGACTTCCTTCGCTCCCTGGACATCGCCCCGGGCGGCGGATGCGTGCTTGCGGGCGAATCGGATTCGTTCCCCCTTGGGAACACGAACGCTTGGGTCCTCAAGCTCGACAGGACGGGCGCCGTCGAGTGGCAGAGGTCCTTCGGCGGAGAGGGCGGCGATTGGGCCTCGTCCGTCCGGGCGACCGCGGACGGCGGCGCCGTCCTCGTCGGCGGCCTCTCCAGCAGCAAAGCCAAGGATCTCTTCTTGCTGAAGCTCTCGGCCGGCGGCGGGACCGAATGGTTTAAAACCTTCGGCGAAAGCATCGGCCCGTATGAGCTCTCCAATGAATCCGGGCAAGCCGTCGCTCTCCTTCCGGGCGGCGGATACATCGTGGCCGGCACGTCGGATCTGCTGGGGATCGCCGGCCAGGATTTCCTGCTGATCGAGGTTTCCCCGGCCTGGGATCCGTATGTCTGTCGATTCTTGAAGTCGGCCCGGATCGATTCGGCTGAAACGCTCGGGCTTACCGAAACCTCGACGGCCCTGGTTTCCGCGACTCAAGCAGTCCCGGGCGAATTCGCGTCCGTCGAGGATGCGTCGTTCGTCTTGTCGACCCGGCCGATCTGCCCGAGCAAGAAGAAAAAGCCCCGGCGCTAACGGACATGAAACGGCGCGTGACGATGCCCTTAAGAAAGAAAACGGCGGCCGTCCTTGCCGTCGTCCTGGCCGCGGCCGCCCCCCTGTGTTCGGAGGAGGGCCGTTTTCAGGTCGCGCTCGCGGGCGGTTTCCACCGCCACTTCTCTTACGGCTCGGAGCGGGATTACGTCCAGGGCGAAAACGATTTTCCGGTCACGCCGGCCCACGACGCTTCCGTCGTCGGTCTGTCATTATCCTACGCGTTCAAGCCCTGGCTGGCTGTCGAATACGACGGCCGTTTTGTCGGCTCCTCGGCCCTTATCCTCCGCGACCCGTCGGACGGCGACCTTCTGCGCTGCCGCTCGAACCGCCATTTTTCCTTCGCGCTCAATTTCATCCTTCGCCTTCCCGGGGGAAGGATCCGTCCCTATCTTTTCTTCGGCGGGGGCTTGGATCGCATCGAGGCCAAGGAGGAGACGGTCATCTCCGATTTCGGCCATGAGGTCTATCTTCCGCCCCCCTCCGAGAACGATCTGGTCGCGCCCCTTCTCCAATTCGGGAGCGGGGTGGAGGTCGGCCTTTTCAAGGCGTTCGGGATCCGGCTGGACGGCCGCTACGCCCTCGTCCTGGCCGACCCCGCGTCCGTCCGGAGCGTCAGCCTGACGGCAGGGCTCTTTCTCCGCATCTGACGGCCGTCAGAGGATCTTGAGGTCGATGCTGCCGATCCCGGCGTCGATTTTCAGCTCGAGCGAGATGTCCGTTCGTCCATAGGCGTCGTTCGTGTAGACGTGTCCGCGGCCGGTCTTGGTGAGGCCGTGGGCGCTGACCGAGCCTATCCCGCCGTCGACTTCGACCTTGACGCCGATCTCGCGGGGGAGAACGACCGTCCCATGTCCGACGCCGCCGTCGATCGTGGCCCGCAGGCTCCGCTTGAGGGGGCCGCTGAGGTCGAGCTTCATCTCGCCGACGCCCATCTTGATTTCGAGGGAGCGAAGGTCGAGGCCGCGCAGGTCGAGGGCGCTCTCGCCCGCGCCGAGTCCGACTTCGAGGTCGATCGGGACGGCGCCGCCGAGGCGGACGGTCCATTCGTTCTTGGAGTGGCCCAGGAACAGGCCCCCGCCCCTCCGTTGTCCGACGGAGAGCCGGCCCTTGCCGCCGAAGACGCCGTAGTCGACCCGGGGCTCCCAACGGCGGACATTGGTCGTGAAGGACGCTTCCATCAGGCCTTGGGCGCCGCCCCCGATCTCGAGCTCGCCCGCGCCCATTTTGATCCGGACTTCGGCCGAGGTCGCCCCGCCTAAATCGACGGTCTTGCGCTCCGTCCGCGTTTCCGAGACGTGTTCGCAGGCCGAGACGGCGGCCACTATCGTCAACACCGCGAGCGCCGCTGATCGCGTTTTTCCTGTCATGGTGGGTACCTCCATTGACCTATACGAAATCCGGCGCCGGTTGGTTCGGCCGGAGTCCCAGCCAGGTTCTCCCGGAGCCGGGCGAAAAAGCGGCGGGCCTCCTCGGCGTCCCGTCCTCCGATGATGTGCTTCAGAAATTCCAGCCGCTGGGTGACCTTTTCGAGCTGGCGGAGGGAATGGGGGTTGAAGAGGATCTCGGCCAGCAGGCCGTCGTCCTCGCCGAGAAGCTTCTCGGCGATCGTCCGCTGCTGCTTGAAGGTCGTCCCCGGCACGGGCGGGCGGTCCAGGCAGGCGGCGAAGACCATCGAGGCGACGAAGGGCAGGGTCAGGGCGTAGGCCATCATCCGGTCATGCTCGTCGAAGGAGCACACGTGGACGTGGAGGCCGAGCCCCCGGAAGAATCCTTCGAACAGGGCGGCGGCTTCGGGGTGGGACTCGGCGATGATGACGACGCTCTCCTCCCCGAGCGCGGATGGATCGGCGAAAGTCGGTCCGAACATGGGATGGCATGAGCAGAAACGGAAGGGGCGGCTCCGGTAATAGTCGGGAATGGAGCCTTTGATCGAGGCGAGATCGCAGAGAAGGCAGTCCGGCGGCAGCAGCTTATCGACCGAAGAATAGGCTTCAACGGTTTGGGCCAGGCCGGCCGCGTTGACGAGCGCGTCGGGCGCCAGGCGCGCGATGTCGCCGCGGTCCTCGATGACGGAAACGCCGAGGGCGCGCCGCGTTTTCGTCGGGTCCTGGTCGTAGACGAACACATCATGGGATTTGGAGAGCTCCCGGGCCATCCAGGCTCCCATCCGGCCGAATCCGAGAATGACGATGTTCATGTCTGGGCCTCCCGGTAGCAGCCGAGCAGCCGCATCGACCGGGCCTCGGTCCGAAAGCGCTCCAGGGCATCCGCGACGGGAGGATCGTCCGGAGAACCCTGGAAATCAAGGAAGAAAGCGTAGCGGGACGGGTCCGCGGCCCAGGGGAACGATTCGATCCGGGTCAGGTTGATCCCGGCGTCGGCGAAGATGCGGAGGACGCGGTAGAGCGATCCCGCCTCATGGGCCGCCCAGAAGACCAGGGAGCATTTGTCCCCGGCTTCCCGAAGGGGCTCCCGGCCCATGATCAGGAATCGCGTGACGTTGGAGTCCCGATCCTCGATGCCGGCCTTGATGACCTCCAGATGATAGAGGCTCGCGCAGAGCTCTCCGGCGATGGCCGCCGCGGCCTGAGGCCTGTCCTTGATGAGCATCCGGGCGGCCCCGGCCGTGTCGTAGAAGGGGCGGGCCTCCAGCCTGTTCCGGCGCAGGAAGGATTGGCATTGGGCCAGCGCCTGGGGATGGGAATAGACGGCCTTGATGTCCTTGGGGTCCGTCCCGGGCAGGGAGAGCAGGCAGTGCCGGACACGGACATGGATCTCGCCCACGACATGGAGGGGCGTCTTGAGGAGGATCTCGTTGATCCGGGTCACGGCGCCGCCCAGCGTGTTTTCGACCGGGACCACCCCGAAATCGAGGGCCCCCTCTTCGGTCCCCCGGAAGACGTCCTCGAACTCGGGGTGGGGAAGGGTGACCTGATCCGGGAAGTAGGCCCGGGCGGCTTCTTCGCTGAAAGCGCCGTGCTCTCCCTGGAAGCCGACCAGGAGGCGGCTCTGGTCCTGGAGCCTTTTACTCTCGACGATGATCCGCTCGAACACGTCCCGGCTGAACTCGGGCCGGATGAGATGCATCCCGGCCCCGGCGGCGTTCCCCAGGACCTCCTTTTCCCGTTCCCGGTCCGCGACGGCGGGCTTCAGCCTTCGGGCCCGGAGGGCCCATTCCATGCGCTCTTCGAGAAGCTTGAGGAGTTTGAAGTCGGTTTCGTCGATTTTCCGCCGGATATCTACGAGGTCCATGGTTTTTCTCCGATTCTGGGAATGACCTGAGAGATGAGCATGAAGTCGGCGATGACCAGAGCGGCCGCCGCCTAGAGAATGACGGGCAGCCGCAGCGCGATGCAGGCGTCGTGCCGGCCTCCGGAGGCGATGACGGACGGCCGTCCCGTTCCGAGGTCGATCGTCTCCTGCTCGCGTCCGATGGTCGGAGTCGGCCTGACGGCCACCCGGAACAAAAGATCGTTTCCGTTGGTCAGCCCCCCGTTGAGGCCGCCCGCATGGTTGGTCCGGGTCCGGCCGGAGGCGTCGAGGATCGCGTCGTTGAATTCGCTCCCGCGCGAGGCCGCGCCGCGAAACCCGTCGCCGAACTCGATCCCCTTGATCCCCGGGATGGAAAAGACGAGGTGGCCGAGGACCGATTCCACGGAATCGAAGAACGGCTCTCCCAGCCCGGCCGGGACGTCCCGGGCCAGGCACTCCACGACGCCGCCGACCGAGTCCCGCTCGGCCGCGGCGGCCGAGACGGCGGCCTCGATGTCCGCCGAGCCTCCGCAGGAAATGATCTCGCTCCGAATCTCGACCGGCCGGATGATTTTCTTGGCCACGACGCCGGCGGCGACGATCCCGGCCGTCAGCCTTCCCGAAAAATGGCCGCCGCCCCGCCCGTCCTGGAAGCCCCCGTATTTCCGGAAAGCCGCGAAGTCGGCGTGGCCGGGACGCGGTTTCGAATCCGATTCCCGGTAGTCCTCGGAGCGGACGTCCCTGTTCTCGAAGTAAATGAGCAGAGGCGCGCCGGTCGTCCGGCCCCGATGGACCCCGCTCATGAGCCGGGGCTCGTCCGGCTCGACCCGGGATGTCGTGCCGGGCCGGCCGCCCTTTCTACGGTCCAGGTCCGCGGCGAAGTCTTCCGCTCCGATCTCGATCCCGGCCGGACAGCCGTCGACCAGGATCCCGACAATCGGCCCGTGGGATTCTCCGAATAGGCTGACCCTGAAAAGTCTCCCGAAGCTGTTCATGTTATGCGCCCTCCCAGGCGCCCGAGGTCCTCGAAAAAGTCCGGGTAGGATTTGGCGACGCAGGACGATCCCGAAATACCGACTCCGCTCTCTGAGACGAGTCCGGCCAAGGCCAGCGCCATGGCGATCCGGTGATCGCCGTGGGATTCGGCCTGCCCGCCCCGGATCGGGCCTCCCCGGATCCGGGCGGCGCCGTCGGAAATATCGACGCGGACTCCGATTTTTGAAAATTCCTCCCGGATCGCGGAGTCGCGAGCGCTTTCCTTGTGGAGGAGTCGTTCGATGCCGCGGATCGTGCTCGTTCCTTCGCAGCGGGCGGCCAGGGCGGCCAGGGGAGGGAAGAGGTCGGGGCATTCGCCGATATCGAAGCTGAACGGCCTCAAGTCCGCCCTCTCGGCCAGGATTCTTTCTTCCGAAACCCGGATCTTGGCGCCGGCCGCCTCAAGGGCCTGAAGGACGGCCCGATCGGGCTGGAGCGAATCCGGGGAGAGACCTGAGATCTCGACGCGTCCAGCCAGGGCTCCCGCCGTCAGGAGGACGGCGGCCCCCGACCAATCCCCCTCGACCCGGAACTCGCGGGCCCGGTAGGCCTGACGGCCTGGACTCCGGAATGCGGACAAGTCCGGGGATAGTTCGACGACGCCGCCGAAAGCCCGGATGACGGCAAGAGTCATTTCCAGGTAGGAGCGGCTCCTCAGGTTTTTCACGACGATTTCGCTCCGTTCCCCGGCCAGAGGCAGGGCGAGGAGAAGGCCGCTCAGGAATTGGGAGCTGACCGAACCGTCGACTTCGGCCCGGCCGCCCCGAAGCGGCCCCCGGACCGTGACCGGCGGGCGGCCGCCGTTCGTTTTGCAGGAAGCGCCGAGGTCGGCCAGCGGTCTTTCCATCATGTCCACGGGCCGGCGGACAAGGGAGCCTTGGGCCTCGAGGACGATGGGGCCCTTGAATAGGGACAAGATGGGCGTGAACATCCGGAGACACAACCCCGATTCGCCGCATTGGACTCGTCCCCGTTCCGGAGCCGCCCCGCCGCGAATCAGGACTCGATCTCCGGAGAGGTCCGGTCCGGCGCGGCGGACTTCGGCCCCCAGGTCCTCGATCAGCCGAAGAGCGTGCCTGGCATCGTCGCAGGAGGAGGCGTTGACGATCTCCGTGGTTTGCGGGCTGAGGAAGGCCGCAGCCGTCGCCCTCTGCATCAGGCTCTTGGAGGGCGGGACGGCGATCGTCCCGTCAAGCGTGGAGGGATTGACGTATCTCATCTTCGATCCTTTGAGCGGCGGCTTCGAGGTCTTGGGGCCGGCCGTCGTTGACGAGGACGGCGTCGGCCGTTCCGGCATAGGCGGAGATCCTTGACCGGAATAGGACCTCGGCCCGATCGGCCGGGGACTTCCCGTCGAGAAGCGGGCGGCTGCCCGGCGCTATCCTGTCTTCGACCGAGCGAGGGTCCGCGTAGATCCAGAACGAGAGGGCTTTGGCGCCGATGACCGCCCTGTTGTCAGGGTCGAGGACGGCGCCGCCGCCCAAGGAGACGATCTCGTCCGGCGCGAAATCCAAAGACCCGATGACTTTTTTTTCGATCGTCCGGAATTCCGCCTCCCCCGAGCGGGCGAAAATGTCCGGGATGGAGAGCCCCGTCATCGATTCGATGAGATCATCGCTGTCCAGGTGGCGGCGTCCCGTTTTCCGGGCCAGCAGCCGTCCCAGCGCGCTCTTGCCCGAGCCCATGAAACCGACGAGGGCGATCGCTTTTTTCGAGCGGAGCGGGGACTCCTCGGCCAGGGCTTGTTCCAAAGCTTGGACCGGACAGGGGAAGCCGGTCATGAGTTCGAATCCGGGGGCCGCTTGATGGAGGAGCCAGTCCCTGCCGGATAAGACCGTGCAGCCGAATTTATCGGCGTCCTCGACCAGCCTTGATTCCGGATAGAGAGCGTCCAGGACGATGTGGTCCCGGCGGAATAGCCGAGGATCGAACGGCCGTTCGGGCACGGATCGACAGGAGACAATGATCTCGGAGCTTCGGACGGCGTCGTCCATTCGGTCCCAGGGGACCCAAGCGCAGCCGGCCCGCCGCGCGATCGATTCCGCTTTCGAGGCGGTTCGATTGACGATCGTAACGCGGCTTCCGGCGAGGAGAAGCCCGAAGACGGCGGCCCGGGCCGCGCCCCCCGCGCCGAGGACCAAGGCCCTCCGTCCCCGCAGCGCGACTCCGCGGGCGCGCAGAGCGTTGACGGCGCCGAGGTGATCCGTGTTGTGCCCGACGAGGCGGCCGTTCTCCCGGACGACCACGTTGACGGCGCCGATCGTCCGGGCCGTCGGGTCGAGGCCGTCCAGAATGGGGATGATCTCTTCCTTGAAGGGAGAGGTGATGTTCAATCCCGAGAGCTCCAGGGAATCGGCCAGAACTTTAATGTCCCGGGCCTCCCGGGCGGCCAGCCTCGTGTAAACGGCGCTGATCCCGGACGCGCGGAATCCGGCCCGAAAGAGGTCGGGGCTCCGGCTGTGAAGGACGGGACGGCCGGCGACGGCAAAGATGCGAACATCAGACATTTTTCCAGGCCTCCCAATGCCGTCGGATGAAGTCGATGTCCGGCTGGCCGGCCGCCGTGGCTTTGCCCTCCGCGGGCGAGGCATACGTGAAGGGCGCCCCGAGAAGCGGGGCGGCGAGACGGGTGATCCTTCCCATGGAACCCATTCCTATGACGATGGTCGGCCGCGGATGGTCGAGAAGCCCGAGCAGTCGGGCGTTGTCGCCGGGGCCGCGGCTGAGGCAGGCGATCTTGACCAAGTCCGCTCCGGCCGCGAAAGCCCTGCTCCGGATGTCCTCCAGGATATCGCGGGACGGCGTCTCGCGATCATTATGGTAGGAAACGATGACCCGGCATCCGCGCGCGCGGGCCGCCCCGGCGAGCGTCCGGAGGTCGCCGCCCTCCGTTTCGATCTCGACGTCCACGAAAGCGGCCCCCGCCTCGACGGCGGCCAGCAGCCGGCCGATCCTGGCCGGTTCGGGGACGCGGCCGGGCCGGTGGGTGGCGATGAGACGGGAGTGCCCGGCAAAGATGGCCCTGAGTCCGCTTTCGGTCAGGTCCTCGACGGCGTCCAGGCGGATCTCGGCGAAGGAGAAAGCGGAAAGGGCGGCGATGACGTTCGCCGTCGTTTTTTCGGCGAGGCTAACACAGATCATTCAGGATCTCCTTGAGACCATCCAA
>JALHUR010000007.1 GCA_022867325.1 Candidatus Aminicenantota bacterium
ATTAAAGCAGAAATCTGCCGCCTTTGGCGATGACCTTTCCTTTGGCCCGGATGGTGACCTTGCCGACCAGGGCGTCGTAATGGTGCCTGGATTTGTTCTTGCCGAGGCCGTAGGAGTCGCCGATCGCGAAGTGGACGGTTCCGAACGCTTTCTCGGCCTCGAGCATGTTGGACGAGATCCGGGCGCCCCGGTTCGTCCCGATCCCGAACTCGCCGATCATGAAGCCGGTTTGATCCTTCCCGATATTCTTGACGACGGCCTCGACGCCCTTGCCGCTCCAGCGGACCAGCCGGCCCCGCGCGAATTCCATGACCCCGCGGCCGAGCTTATCGTCGATCAGGGAGATGACGATCCTTCCCGTGAAGGTCTCCTCGACCGGCGCCGTGTAGCACTCCCCGGCCGGAAGGTTCCCGTGCTTGCCCTTGCGGGAGATATCGCCGTTGTCATTGTGCCAGGCGCGGCCCTTGACGCTGAAGGCGATCCGGGTCCCTTGGGGATTCTCGATGGCGACGAGGCGCTCCATCATGTCCCGGGTCAGGCCGGGCATCATGCAGATCCGGCCGTACTTCATGCCCATTCCGACCATGTAGCCGCGGAAGGGCTTCTCCGCGATCCGGGCATCGAGCAGGTAGGCGACGGCCGTCGCCCGCTTGATCATCTCCCGGAACAGCCGGGTCGGTTCCTGGATCGGCCGCAGCGTCTCGGTCATCAGGTAGGTGGTCGTCTCGGCGCCGACGCCGGATCCTAGTCGCCGAACCGGGCGAGCAGGTCGGAGTTGAGCTTGAGGAACAGGTCGTACTTGATCCTGACCTTTTTATCCTCCCGGGCTTTGGCCAGGAACGATTGGAGGAATTTGTTCTTCTTGGCCTCGAGGAGCTTGTCCCGCTCGGCGGCCTGGACTTTCTCGAGATCGGTCCGGCCGATCTCCTTGCGCTCGAGGACTCGAAGCAGGGCGAAGCCGTTCTCGTAATCGATCGGTTCGCTGACCGCCTGGAGGGGAAGGCTGAAGGCGAGGGCGTCGAAACGGGCGTTCTCGCCGATCGTCCCGATGTACTGTTCGCGTTTGTGCTCGTTGATCGCCTTGAATTCGACCCCTTCCTCCTTGGCGATATCCTCCCAGCCTTTCTTGGTTTCGGCCAGGAGCCGGGTCCGGAGGGCGTTGATGCGTTCCCGGATCCGCTCCTTCTTGCGCTCGCGGGTCACGTCCTGGCCGACCTCGTCCTTGACCTCGGCGAAAGTCCCGGCGTGGGCGGGCGCGATCCGCTGAAGCTGGGCGAGGGCGACGCCGTTGTAGGTATAGATGGGATCGGAAATGTCCTTTTCCTTGAGGCCGAACAGGGCGCTGCTGATCGATCCGGACGGGTCGATCTCCTCGAAAGCCTGTCCCGTCTTGAGAAGGCCCGTCTTGCGGGTCTTGAGGTTCATGCGCTGGGCGGCGACGATGAGGCTTTTCTCCCGGCGCGCCCGTTTGGCCAGCTCGGCGATCCGTTCGTCGGCCAGGGCCCGGGCCTTCTCGTCTTCGAGGATGGTCTTGATCCTGGCCTTGACTTCGTCCAGAGACTGGGTCGCTTCGGCCGTTTTTTCGGTGACCTTGAGGACGGCCAGGCCGCCCTCGGACTCGACCAGCCCCGAGAGCGCCCCGGCCGCGAGCTTCTCGACGGCGTCCTGCTCGGCCGAGCCGAGGGAGCGCCATTCGGTCGTCCCCCAGTCGCCCCCTTCGGGGGCTTTGGCGTCCTTGGAGAACTTCTTGGCGAGCGCGGCGAAGTCCTCGCCTCCGCCCAACCGATCGAGGACGGTCTGGGCCTCGGCCCGGACAAGGGCCGGATCGCGGCCCTCGGAGGAGAACCAGATCCGGCTGACCCGGATCGTCTCCGGCGTTTTGAACTGGGCGATGTTGTCCTTGTAATAGGATGCGATATCGGCATCAACGACCTTGATTTCTTTTTTGAGGTTGTCCGCGATCAGGACGATGAATTCGGCCTCCCGCTTCTCGGGGACTTGGTAGGACGCCTTGTTCTTCTCGAAATGGGCTTGGAGCTCGGCCTCGGAGGGCTGTGTCTCGAGGTTGACCTTGTCTTTCTCCAGGACCAGGTATTCGAGCTTGGCCGTCTCGTTCTCCTTCCTGTAATTCTCCCAAATTTCGTCGGGGATGACGGCGACCCCGCTCGTCAGGACGCGGACGACCTTAGTCAGCAGGACCTCTGTTCGCAGGCTGTTTTCGAAGTCGGAGATCGAGATCCGATTCCAATTCAGAATTCGCCTGTACTCGTCCGCCCCGACGAATTTGCCGTCCCGTTGGAAAACGGGGTAGCTGTGGATCTTATCCAGGATCTCGGCGTCGGTCGCGGCCAGGTTCATGGCCTTGGCCAGGTCGAGGAGAAGGGTCTGGGTCACCATCTCCTCCAGGGTTTGCTGGGGGAGGTTGAGCTGCTGGATGAGGGTCTTATTGAGGTCCGGATACTGCTTCCGCATGGCCTCGATCCGCTGGCGGAGGGCGGCCGTGTAGGCGTCCTGGGAGATCTTATGCTTTCCGATAAAGGCCAGAGTGCCGCTTCCGCCTTCCTCGCCAAGCTGGCCCGAAGCCCCAAAGTAGACAAAGATGGAGACGATGAAGGTCGCGATGACGGCCCACAGGAATACTTTCAAGAATTGCTTGTTGCGGCGCATGGATTTGAGCATGATCTCACCTCGATGAGGAAGGTTTCGCCCGCCGGAAGAGGGGGAGGAGGCGGTCGTAGGTCGCGCTCAGGTCCTCGATGAAGAGTTTGGTTTCCCCGAGGACGGGCATGAAATTGGCGTCGCCCGGCCAGCGCGGGACGACGTGGACGTGGAAGTGGTCGGCGACCCCGGCGCCGGCGCAGACGCCGAGATTGAGCCCGATGTTGAACCCGTGGGGCTTGTCCCGTCGGCCCAGGATCCGGACGCTGAGCTTGAGGAGGTCGGCCAGCTCGTCGCTGGCGGCCTTGGCAACCCGTCCGAAATCGGCCGTGTGGCGGAAGGGCGCGATCATTAAGTGGCCGACCGTGTAGGGGAAGCGGTTGAGGATGATGAAATTGTGCCGCCCCCGGTGGAGGATATAGGCCTTCCGGTCGTCCCTGCCGCGCAGGGCCAGACAAAAGATGCAATCTTTCATCCGGAGGGCGTTCCGCACGTAATGTCCCCGCCAGGGCGCCGTAATGTAGGACGACATCACGATTTGTTGATCAATTCCTTGAGGAGTTTGGACGGCTTGAAATACAGGACCTTCTTGGGGGGGACTTTAACCGGCTTGCCGGTCCGCGGGTTGCGGCCGGAGCGGGAGGTCCGGTTCCGGAAGCGGAAGCTCCCGAATCCCCGGATCTCGATTTCCTCTCCCCTCAGGATGGCGTCCTTGATCGTGTCAAAAAAGAGGTTGACGCCGGACTCGGCCTCCTGCTTGGAAACGCTCAGCTTCTTGGCGATGGACGCGATCAAGTCGGCCTTAATCATAGGAACCCTCCTTTCCCTCCGGATCCTCCTTCTTGGTCTCGACGGCCTCCGGGGCGTCCTTGTCCTCCCCGGCGTCTTTTTCGGCGGGCTTGGCTTCCCGCTTGGGGACCGTCACCAGCCGGGCGAGCTGATCCTTCATGAGATCGCCCAGGGTCATCCGGTTATCCTGGCTGTCGAGGTAGCGCTGGTACTCCTGTTTATGGATGTCGGCCAGAGCCTGCCGGAAACTCAGCGAGATCTTCTTGTCCTTCTGGCTCATCTTGAGGATCTTGGCCGTCCGCTCGTCGCCGACCTTGAAGGCATCAGCCGGTACGTCGATCTTTTTCTCGTCGAGCTCGGACGAAAAGACGACGCCCTCGATCCCGGGCAGGATCTCGACGAACAGCCCGAAGTCCGTGATCCGGACGACCTTGACCTTGACCAGGTCGCCGGGTTTCTGGCGGGCGAAGAACTCCTCCCAGACGTCCCCCTGGAGCTGCTTGATGCCCAGCGAGATTTTCTGCTTGTCGACGTCGATGGCCAGGATGACGGTCTCGGTTTCCTGTCCGACCTGGAGGACATCCGAGGGATGCTTGACCTTCTCCCAGGAGATATCCGAAACGTGGACGAGGCCCTCGATCCCCTTCTCGACCTCGACGAAGGCGCCGAAATCGGTGATGCTGGTCACGACGCCCTTGATGCGGGATCCGGCGGCGTACTTCTCCTTGAAGACTTCCATCGGGTGCGGGGAGAGCTGCTTGATCCCGAGCGAGATCCGCTTGGATTCGGGGTTGACGTCGAGGACGGAGACCTCGACCTCCTGGCCCAGGCTGAGGAGCTTCTTGGGATGGATATGCTTGCGGGACCAGCTCAGGTCCGAAATATGGACGAGGCCCTCGACCCCCTTTTCAAGCTCGACGAAGGCGCCGAAATCGGCCAGGCTGACGACCTTGCCCGGAAGCCGCTGGCCGGCCCGGTACTTGTCCTGGACGTTCGACCAGGGATCGGGCGTCAGTTGTTTGAAGCCCAGCGAGATTTTCTCGTCTCTTTCGTTGAAGTCGAGGATGACGACCTCGATCTCTTGGCCGACCCTGAGGACCTCGGAGGGATGATCGACCTTGCCCCAGGACACATCGGAAACGTGGAGGAGGCCTTCGATGCCCCCGATGTCGACGAAAGCCCCGAAGTTGGTCAGGGACCGGACGTGGCCCTTGACCTTCTGGCCCTTGGCCAGGGAGGCGAAGATCCGTCGCCGTTTTTTCTCCCGTTCCTCCTGGAGGAAGAGCTTCCGGGACAGGACGGCGTTCTCAGTCTTCCGGTCGAATTTGATGACCTTGAACTTGTAGATCTGGCCGAGGAGCTTGTCCGGTTCCTTGACGATCCGCAGGTCGGCGTGGGAGGCGGGCAGGAAAGCGTCGATTCCGACATCGACCGTGTAGCCGTTATTGGTCCTCTCCTTGACCCGGCCCGTGATCCAGGTCTGGTGGGAGAAGGCCTTCTCCAGGGTGTCGACGGCCCGGACGGCGTCGGCGTGTTTCTTGGACAGAATCAAGGCGCCCTGCTTGGCGTCGGTCCGTTCGATCATGGCCTGGACTTCGTCGCCCGGTTTGAAGGGGACGCCGGCCGGCGTCCCGCCGAAATCCTCGATCGGGATGATGCCCTCGGATTTGAACCCGATGTCGACCAGGACATGGGTCGGCGTGATTTTGATGACCCGGCCCTTGATGATCTTCCCGTAGGAGATCTCCTTGGTTCTGAATTGGTACTGGTCGAGCAGGTCGGCGTAGTCCTCGGAGGTGATTTTCTCGTCCTTGTCGGGTTTGTCGGGGTGTTCGGTTACGTCTGACATGGCCTTTATGTCTCCCTTCGGAATGAAGCTGGGGTGTTGGCCCGGATTCTGACGACGGCCTCCCGGATCGCTTCGGGCGGGGTCGAGGCGCCTCCCGAGATCCCGATCCGGCGGGCCCGGCGGAGCATGGCCGGGGCGATTTCGCCGGCGCTTTCGATGAAGTGGGTCGAGGGCAGGATCCGGCGCGAGATCTCGTAAAGCTTGTTTGTGTTGGAGCTCGTCCTCCCCCCGACGATGAACAGGGCGTCGACCCGGGCGGCCAGCTCGGAGGTCGAGCGCTGCCGGGTCTGGGTCGAGCGGCAGATCGTGTTGTGGACGCGGAGCTCCTCGGTCCGCTCGAGAAGGGCCGCCACGACTTGGCCGAACAGGTCCGCATCCTGGGTCGATTGGGCCAGGACGGCCCGCCGCTTTCGCGCCGGCAGGGCCCGGGCTTGGGCGACGTTCTCGACGATCCGAGCCCGGCCGCGGCTGTAGCCGACCAGGCCGCGGATTTCGGGATGGCCCGGATTTCCGACGATGACGATCTCAGGACCGGTCCGGGCCAGCGCCGCGACCTGCCGCTGGATCCGCTTGACGATCGGACAAGTCGCGTCGACCAGACGAAGCTTCCGGGCTCGGAGCGCGCGCTCGACCTCGGGCGCGACCCCGTGGCTGCGGATGATGACCGTGCCGGCGTCGATGGCGGCCGCGTCCTCGGCCGAGCCGATCCCTTGGCTGCGCAGGTCGTCGCTGATGCGGGGATTATGGACCAAGTCGCCCAGGGTCGTGACCGAGCCGCGGCGGGCGCGCCGCGTCCGCCGCGCGATCGTCAAGGCCCGCTTGACGCCGTAACAAAGTCCACTGTTTTTAGCGATGATGATTTCCATGCCTGAGCCTACGGGAATAGTGATTAATACTAACCGAGACGAGACCCTTTGTCAATCCTAAATATCGGTGGAAGCTGGACTTAGCGGCGGTCCGGCCCTGCCCGGCCCGTCAGGATTTCTCGCCCTCGTCGTTCGCCCTGGTCGGATCTTGAAGCTCTTGGGCCGGCGCGGCATCCCGGTCGAGCGGCTCGTCCTCGAGCGGTTCCAGACGATCCGGCTCGAGAAGCTTGGAGATCTCCTCTTCCTTGGGCAGGTCTTCGAGGCTGTTGAGGCCGAAGTATTCGAGGAATTTATCCGTGGTCCGATAAATGAGGGGGCTGCCGGGCGCCTTCTTGCGGCCCGAGATCTTGATGAGCTTCTTCTGAAGGAGCGTCTTGAGGGTGTAGGTCGCGTCGACGCCGCGCAGGGCCGAGATCTCGGCCTGGGTGATCGGCTGATGGTAGGCGACCGTCGAGAGCGTCTCGAGGGCGGCCATCGACAGCTTGGTTTTTCGCTCGATGCTCAGGAGGCGGCGGACCCAGGCGTCGAATTCGGGCCGGGTCGCGAAGATATAGCCGCCGGCCGTCATCTGGACCCGGATGCCGCCCCGGCCGGCTTCTTGGTCCTGGATGAGCTCCGCGAGGGCCCGCTCGATTTCGGCCGGCGCAAATTCCTGGAGGATGAGCTTGAGCTGCTCGAGGCCGAGGGGCTCGAGGGAGATGAAGATCAGGGCTTCGATGAGGTCCTTGAGTCGTTCAATCACGGCGTCCTCGCGACGGCGGCGTCCTTGCAGAGCCAAACCTTGATCGTATGGAAGAGGGATTCCTGGACGGCGAAGACGAGCCGGGCCTTGAGGAGCTCGAGCAGGCAGAAGAAGGCGACCAGGGCTTCTTCGACCGATTCCTGGCGGCCCAGGTAATCGAGAAAATCGAGATAATCGTGCTCGTCGAGGAGGATCAGAATTTCCTTCATCTTGTCCTCGAGCGACACCTCTTTGCTCTTGAGGATCCGGTAATCCTCGCGGGCCTTGCGCTGGAGGAGGGCGAAAAAGGCCTCGGCCAGATCGAACAGCGAGACGTCGAGGGTTTCGGTCTCTTCCCCCTCGGGGACGATCGGCGGGAGGCCCGTCCTCCGCCAGACCTGGAGCTGCTCCTCCTCGCGGTCCCGGAGAAGCTCGCAGGCGACCTTGATCTTCTGATAGTCGAGGAGGCGGCGGACGAGCTGGCGGCGCGGATCGGACTCGTCCTCGAGGGGCTGCTCGCGGGGAAGGAGCATCTGGCTCTTGATGTAGATGAGGAGGGCGGCGATGAGGAGGAACTCGGCCTCGCGGTCGAGGTTGATCCGGTCCTTGCGGTTGAGGTAGTCGAGGTACTCCCGGGTGATAACGGCCATCGGAATATCGTTGATGTCGATCTTTTTCTTGCGGATCAGGAACAAGAGCAGGTCGAGCGGCCCCTGGAAGTTTTCGAGCCGGACCTGGTAGCCGTCCCCGGCCGCGGCCTCGGCGAATTCGCTTTCCATGGCCTCAGACGCCGATGGCGTCGCGGACCTCCACCATCGTCTTCCGGGCGGCCTCGCGGGCCCGCGCGTTTCCATCCTCCAGGATGTCCCAGACGGTCCGCGGGTTCTTCTCGAAAGCGGCCCGCTTTTCCCAGTAGGGGGTCAGGAGGCCGATGATGGCCTGGATGACGACGTTCTTGCATTCGAGGCAGCCGATTCCGGCCTTGCGGCACTCCGCCGCGATCCCGTCGCGCCGGGCCGGCTCGACGAAGGCCCTGTGAAGCGTGAAGACCGGGCAGTCGTCCGGCTCGCCCTGGTCGGACCGGCGCTTGCGCCGGGTATCGGTGACCATGGGCTCGATCTTGCGCCGGATCTCCTCGGCCGTGTCCTTGAGGTAGATGGCGTTTCCGTAGGATTTGCTCATCTTGCGTCCGTCGACGCCGGCCAGCTTGGGGATCTCGGTCAACAGGGTCTGGGGCTCGGGGAAAACGGGGGCGTAGAGGCGGTTGAAGCGGCGGACGATCTCGCGGGCCAGCTCGAGATGGAAGACCTGGTCCTCGCCGACCGGGACGACGTCGGCCTTGTAGATGATGATATCGGCCGTCTGGAGGAGCGGGTAGCCCAGAAAACCGTAGGTGTTGAGCTCCTTTTCGGCCATCTCCGCCTGCTGCTCCTTGAAGGTCGGGACCCGCTCCAGCCAGGGCAGGGGGACGATCATCGACAGGAGGAGGTGGAGTTCGGCGTGCTCCTTGACCTCGGATTGGTTGAACAGGACGCACTTCGCGGGGTCGAGGCCCAGGCTGAGGAGGTCGGTCGCGACCTCGAACGTGTATTCCTTGATGACCTTCGAGTTCGCGTATTCCGAGGTCAGGGCGTGCCAGGTCACGATCGAATAGAAGCAGCGGTATTCGTCCTGGAGCCGGAGCCAGTTCCGGAAGGCGCCGACGTAGTTCCCCAGGTGGGCGGGGCCGGTCGGCCGGACGCCGCTCAGGACGGTTTTTCTGGCAGCTTCGTTCATGGGCCGTCTTTCAACCGAAGATAAACGCGAAAATGAGGAGTTGGATGGGCCGGATGATGATGTCCAGAACCCCGATATAGATCATGAAAAGGACGATGATGAAACCGAAGGGCCGGATCCGCTCATAGCGCTGAGCCGCCTCCAAGGGCAGGAGCCCCATCAGGACGCCGCTCCCGTCCAAGGGAGGGACCGGGATGAGGTTGAAAACGGCCAGGTAGGTGTTGACCAGGACGGCGTAGAAAAGGATCAGGGCTATCCCCTCGAGCGGGTAGAAGCCGGGCTGTCGGCTTCCCTGGCCGAGCAGAAAGTTCCGCAGGAAGTCGACGACGCCGGGCCGGATGAGCTTGAGGAGGAGGATGGCGAGGAAGGAGACGAAGGCCACGCTGATATTCGAGAGCGGGCCGGCCGCCGAGATCCAGATGTTGTCGCGGCGCGGGTCGCGCAGGTTGTAGGGATTGACCGGAACGGGCTTGGCCCAGCCGAAAACGGGC
>JALHUR010000080.1 GCA_022867325.1 Candidatus Aminicenantota bacterium
CAAAGGATTAGGTACGTCGCGGCCGTTGACCTGCTCAGCCCAGCCCGCGTTGTATCCCTCATAGAGTGCCCCCGCCTGCAAGTCAATGATCTCTCCCTTTTTCACTTTCCTCAGGCTGTTTCGGTTCATGCAGAGTTTCGTGCGTTCCGGGCCGGATGGAATCATCGGTGTCCAGGAGAGGCCGTGATCTTCGGCGCCGCCTCGCAGAATTGCGGCCTCAATCCCGGCCTGAATATCCAGCTCGGTCATGCCCGCCCTGAGGGTTCGCACCGCTTCAGCAAAGGCGCTGTCGAGAATGCACGCGGCCTTCTGCATACAGGCAATCTCGTTTTTCGTCTTCGTCTCGCGCATTTCGTAAACCAGTTTCTCGGCATTGACTATTTCGGCCTCCGGGAAAGTGTTCCTTATCTGCCCCGAACAAAGAATGGGATCGCCGTCAAGAGGCATGACGATCGCCGCGGACTGATTGAGCGGCGAGACATCCGTAAGATAGCGGCCATGCGACGGATCCAGCAGGTTGGAATAAGCGACAAGAAGGTCAATCGAGTTCTCGGCCATTTTCTTTGGGACGGCACGCCCCGGGCCGGTCTGCCGTGCTTCGGAGCGCAGAATCCGTTGATTTCAGGCAACATGTGTTTGAATTCGGAAACATGCTCATATCTCATTGTCTCTTCAAGAATTAGGCACGAAAACGTTGCGTCCAACACAATCCCATGTCCAAAAAAGTCAACGTTGCTGCTTTCGATGAGGTTCGGAAAGGTGCTGTCTCCTCAGTATAACGCTACACTGAACAGCTTGTGCCAGAAGCTATTACGGCAAGACATCACTTTTCCAGACCCGCGCCCGTCCGCGTGGCACGCGGTTTGCTTGTTGTAAGAGGGCTTGATCGTTGGTGAATGAGTCTGGTGAGGAACCAGGTTTCCTGCCAGTGCTCTCCGAGCCGGGTTTGCTCTATGAAAACCAGAGAGTTTGAACGCACTGAGGGTCTGACCAGGAGATCGGAAACGCGGAACTGCGTGTCGGGCAAGGGTCAGGCTTGGTGAGCAATTGTTGATGGGATAGAGGATGAGTGCGGCTTAGAAGGGATTGGAAGAAGGCACGGTAGTAGTTGAGGGGGTTGGCAGGGACCGTACACTGTGGGTTGTATACGTCCTCTTCGCTTTATGTTCGCCTTTGGAAAGGGGCCCAGACATGAAGGGTATCACGTTTTCCGCGGTTGTCGTTTCGGTTGCCCGTCTGATCACGATCCTGGCGGCATGTGTGCTGATCTGTGCCCGGCAGGCTCCGGCCGCCCTCGTGATCACGAACAATTACATGGGAGTGACCCAATATGTGAACCCTCTCGCAGGCGGGACGGGCACCATGGACCCGCACGCCTTGCCCTCGTTCTCCTGGCTCATCTCGAACCTGGCCAATTCCAACGCGGGGTATGACCGCGCGCAGTTCCAGACGACGTATCTCGCCGAGAATCATTGGATGCAGCTCCAGAAGACCTCCTTCACGGCCCGCGGCCTTGTCACCATCGGACAGGTCTGGGATTGGGGCGTATGGACCTTGTCCCTGGGGACGACCAATATCTACACGAACTTCGACGACAATCTTACGGAGAACTATCGCTACGTGAAGTTCCCGCAGGTGACGGCGGACCTGGTCAAGATCGAGTTCTCGCCGCCGTTCTTCGATGGAGGCAGCCCCGGCTACGCGGCGTTTAAGGAGACCATGCCGATCAGCGAGGACTGGGACCTCTTCACCGGGGCGACTGTGGCCGGATATGAAGGCGTCATCGCCTTCGGGAATGTCAACTACATTTTCGACACGATCGCCGACGAG
>JALHUR010000081.1 GCA_022867325.1 Candidatus Aminicenantota bacterium
GGTCCAATCGCCGCAGGAGTGGATATAAACGCCGCCGAAAGCCTCGGAGATCCGGTTGAGATAAGGGACGCTGAACTCGTCATGTTGAGCCGGCGATAACATGACGCCGACGTCGTTGGCGACCGAAAGGCCCAAGCCGTCCGGGAGCCAGGGCTGGAATCCGCTCGGGACGAACTCGACGCCGGCCTTGTTGCAGACCTCCCTTTGGGCCTTGGCGAACTCGATCATGAGGTCGGTCACCAACTCGAGAAGCCGATGGATTTCAGCGGGCCGGGTGATGATTCCTTCCAGGAACGCCGTGTGTCCGAGAATGAGCGCGGCGTTGTCGATCGGACCCTGGATGTCGCCGAGTCGGATGGGGATGCCGCCCTCGGTGAGCTCGATGAAGAAGCGCGTATAGTCAAGGATGCGCCCGAGCTCGCCGTCCCCGACCCGGGGCGTTTGAAGCATTCGGACTTCGCTTAGGTCGTCGAGCGGGAGGGGCCGGACGGATGGAAAATCCCTCTCCCACCAGACAACTTCGCACCCGAACGCGGAGGGAACGGAGATAACGCCGAGCGTAGGGCAAAGAGCGGGCACCAGGTCGCCGCGCAACGCCGACTGGCCCTCGATCTCCTCGAGCTGGGCGCGCAGGAACTTGGCGGGGTCGAGGAGTCGGTCCCGGACCGTGTCCGTCCCCTCGGTCGAGAACAGGGCGCTCCGGACGGGCTTCCCCCCTTTGACGCGCGGCCCGATGTAGCCGATGAGGAAGCCCGGCCGCTCCCTGTTTTCGAGCCGCCACAACCGCGCCAGGAAATCCCGAGTGTCTGCAAGGGGTTTTGGAATTTTCATCTTTAGTGCAAGATTCCGTCGAGTGAGCGTGTGTTCTTAAAAAAAAGAAAGCGGGGAAACGGCGTGAAAAACCCGAAGGGAGCAAGGCCGTTTCTCCACTCTCGGCAATTCATCTTATTTCATAGCGGCCGTAGCGCTCGGCCGCTTCCATCATGGCGTTGATGTTGGCCAGGGGCGACCCGGGCGGAATGTTGTTCCCGTCCTGGACGATCAGGCCCCGCGACGGCCCCAGGACCTCGATGACCCGCCGGGTCGCTTCCCTCACCTCGTGCGGCGTTCCGGAATGGATGAGCATCGGGTTGACGTTCCCGAGGAGGACGACCCGTCCGCCCATGACGTCTCGAATGCGTTCAAGCCCGACCTCGTAGCCGAAGCCCTGCAGTTCATGGATGCGGAGCTCGTCGCGGAAGATTTCGAGGAGATGATCGCTCCGGCCGCACATGTGGAGGCTGGTCCGGCCGTCAAAATGAAACCGCAATATTTTCTCATAGGGAAGGACGATCTCGCGATAGGTCTCGGCCGAGAGGGAGACAGCCAGGTCATCCGTCCAGGCGAAATCGCGTGGTTCGGGGAGCTTCTCCTCCTCCCAGCAGAAATCGAGATAGGCGATAAGCTTGCCGGTCACGATCCGGAGGAGCTCGCGGACGAAATCGGGCCGCTCTTTGACTGCGATGAAGATCTCCGTCGCGCCCATCAGGTCGCCGGCGACGCCGAACGGTCCGTCCGAGGTGTGGGTCAGAGCCGGGTTCGCGCCGGGATAGAAGACCGGGCCGCCCCGGAAGCGAACCGGGTATTTTTCGGCGACCTCTATCATCCGCCGGCGGTAGGCGGTCTGGCGGGCGTTAATCCCTTCGTGGATGAAATCCATGGCTTCGAGCCGCGCCAAATCCCTTTCGTCGCGTACCCAGCCGGGCCCGACCCAGGGGATGTCGTCGTCGGGGAAGACGATCTCGACACCCAGGCTCCCCGCCTCGAACGAGTTCTGAAAATCGGTCCAGGCGCCGACCCAAGGGCCGGTGATGGTGAAGGCATCGGTCCGGACATTCTCCATGAGCCACTTCTGGGCCAGGATCTGGGTCCGGAGCATGACCTCGGGGTCGGCGTAGTAATCCTTGAAGCGGACGCCGATTTGCGGAACAAGGAAGCGATGGGCGAGGGCGGGGATGACAGGGATGCGGTCGGGCCTCTCGAAGCGGCGGGCCGCCTCGACCCGGGCCCGGCGCGCTTCGATCTCCTCGACCGGGACGCCGATCTCGATGATGGGGGGCATGCGGGCGGCGCGCTCCGGGCCTCGGTTAATCGATCTCGGGGAGCCGCCTGAGCCGCGGGTCGGTCCAGTTGTCGTGCTCGTCGACGCTCGACGAGGAGAACTCGGACAGGACGGCCCCTCGGTCGCCGGCCTGGAACCAGTGGAGAGTGTCGGGCGGCAGGGCGTGCTGATCGCCGGGCCGCAGGACGATCTCGTGCCAAACCGTGAGAAAGGGAGCGTAGTCCGGCGGGACCTTGGCCTTGGGTCGCGGCGTCGCGATTCCCTCCACGTAAAGATAGGCCGTGCCCCAGCGGCAGCGGAAGGTCTCGCGCTTGCCCGGGTTTCGCTCGCTGATGAGAGGATGGCGGTGCTCGGGACACATCTGGCGCGGGAGGAGGACGATCTCCTTGGCGCAGTAGCGGTCGTTGTTCTCGTAGACGACGACGAGGAGTCCGAGCCGCTTGACGTCGCCCAGGCCGAAATCCGAGACCTCGATCGCGTCCTTTTCTTCGCGGCTGAGGACGATCCCGGCCCGATCGAGAAGACCGGCCGCCCGGCGCCGCATGGCTTTGACTTCCGCCAGCTTCATGGGGACCCTCGCTTCTCCGCCATTATAGCCCAAATCCGCGGTCCGGAGACAGAGGGTTCGGGATGGTCGACTCGAAGGCGCACTTCGGATTCCCCA
>JALHUR010000082.1 GCA_022867325.1 Candidatus Aminicenantota bacterium
ATCGCGACCCGGGCCGCGGCCAGGTTGCCGTCCATCTTGGCCTGGGCCTCGATTAAAATGCGTCCGGAGGCTTTAACATCCCCGCTGAGCATGCCCGAAACCTCGACATTGGCGGCCACGATGTCGGCGGCGACCTGGGCTTCCGGGGCGACGGTCAGGCTGGAGTCGGGGAGGGAGATCGTCCCTTCAAAGCGGCCTTCGATGATGAGGTCGCCGGACCCGGTCAGCCCGCCCTTTAAGGACATGCCCGGACCCAAGCGCGAGGCGGCGGAGGCGGGCGCGGCGGACTTGGCCCCGGCCGTTTTGAAAATTTCGCGCTTGTTCATGGGCTCCTCGCAGTCGGCCGTCTAGGGCCATCGGCATTATAAAGGCGCTCCGGGCACGAAGTCAAACTCGACAATTCGAACCAACAAACTTCCGTTTTCTGGCGGCGAGGAAGCCGACCTCTGCCCCCGGACCCCAGGGAACCAGTCCCGTCGGTTCCCCCCAGCGGAAAAGCCGCCGGGGCCCCCTTCCGCTACGGGGGCTTGAGGTCGGACTCCTCGCCGCAAAATGGAGAAGTGATGCTTCTCCGAATAATTAAAATAGCTCTTTGCCGTTCAGCTTTCACGGATATTGACAACCTTTCGGGTTCAGTTTAAAGTCATAAGGGACGCCCGGCCGCCGAACCGGATGAGAGGGCGGGCATAACTCAGTTGGTAGAGTGCGAGCTTCCCAAGCTCGATGTCGCGGGTTCGAACCCCGTTGCCCGCTCTCTCGCCCGGTCGCCGGGCGTCGCTGTTTTCGGCGGCCGGAGCGATCTCGACGGAAAGGAACCGACGGTGACGGACTGGCCCTATATCCTGGAACCTTCGCCTCTCAAGGGTTCCGTCAACATGGCCGTGGACGAGGCGCTCTTCCGAGGGCTGGGCGCCGAACCCCGAACCTGTCTTCGTTTCTACGCTTGGGAGCGGCCGACCGTGTCCCTGGGCTGCGGCCAATCCGCCGAAGATGCCGTGCATATCGAAGCCTGCCGGGAGTTGGGGGTCGACATCGTTCGCCGCATCACCGGCGGCAAACTCGTCCTCCATCACCAAGAGCTGACTTATGCCGTCTGCTCCTCGGACACGGGGATTTTCTCGGCGATGCTCCAGTCATCTTACCGGTTGATTTCCCAAGGATTCGTCCGAGGGCTTGAAAGATTGGGCCTGGACGCCGTCCTGGCGGCCGCCACGCCCCATTTCTACAAGCGCGGCCTTCACCCCTGTTTTGCCTCCCCGGCCGCTGACGAAATCGAGTGTCGGGGCCGCAAGATCGTGGGCAGCGCCCAGAAAAGGGTAGGGGCCGCGTTCCTCCAACACGGATCCGTCCCGCTCCGGGACACGACCGATCTCCTCAGGGCCGTTTCGCGCTCCGCTCCGGGCGGGCAGGCCCCGGGCTCCTCGGGTCTCGACGGAATTCTGGGGCGCGCCGTCGCTTTCGAGGAGCTGGCCGGACATTTGGCCGCCGGCCTGGCCGATTTCTTCCAAGTCCGGCTCGCGCCGGCCTCCCTGTCCGCGTCCGAGAAGGCCGAGGCCGATCGGATCCGCCGCGAGCGGTACGACAACGACGATTGGACGTTTCGGAAGGTCGAGCCGCCCCGGTTGTTTTTTCCGGGTTGAAGTGTTAGGATTATCGCGGGTTCGGAGATTCACCTCCATGAACGAGATCGAAGAGCTCTCCAAGCTCGATGTCAAGAGCCTGCCGCCCCTACGGCCGCTGCTCTTAGACGACCTTCATCAAAAAGTCCTCAAAAACCTCCATATCGAGATAAGCGCCGGCCCCGTTCTCTACCTTCTGTCGCCCTCTTATTTGGTCCTCAATCCCGAGCCCAACGAGCGGGTCGCGGACTTCCTCGCCAAAAAGGAGGCCCTCCTCGACTACCTGAAGGAATCGGTCGTCCAGAGCCTGGCCGTCTATTCGGTCCTGCTTCCCGTCAACAGTTATTTCGTCGAGCAGAACAACCATCTCGTCCTGGCCCGGCTTCAGGATAAGGACGCCGGAGCCCGGAAGTTCGAGGTCAAGTTCTACACCCATTCGCCCGGCGAGCTGTTGTCCCATTACGAGGACAAGATCTACATCGGCCGGGATTTCATCGATATTTTCAACTTCAAGCGGAAATATTTCGGCGTCCGCGAGCTCATCCAATCCCTGCTGGAGGAGAACGAGGTCCTGATCGATCGGGCTCAGGCCCGGCTTAAGAACGCCCTCGAATACAAATCCTACTTTCAAGAGATCAAGGAATCCGTGGGCGAGCTCGCCGTCGAGAGCCGGGCCGCCCTCGAATCCCTTCCGCCCCACCCCGATCCGGCCAAGATGTCGGCGGCCGAGCTTATCGACGTCAACGCCCAGTACCGGGCGCTCAACCACTACATCATCGAGCTTCACGACGAAGTCGACGAGTTCGAAAACCTCCTCCGCTTCCGGAAGGAGACGGATTTCGTCCGCTACGTCACCAAGTACAAGAAGGACGTCACCAACCTCATCTCTTACTTCAACATCAAAATCAACGGGTTCCTGTCCCAGCGGATCGTCGACTTCAAAGGCAAGCACGCCTAAAAAAAATAGGATGATGTGATCTGGGTATCGGCCCCCTGGATTACTGATCTTGACATCGTTCGAATCCAAGTGATAATTTCCATTATGATTTATACTCATGTTCTAAATAAAGGAGGCCACGGAGTACGAAGCCCGGTTGATAGGCTTTGACCCGGTTTATACAGTCTGTATAAACCGGGAAGCTCTGAGGTGAAAGATGGAGGTAATCAGTTGAAATGAAAGGCGATAGACGAAAAGACAGGAAAAAGGAGAGACTTCTTATACGGAAAGAGACAGTCTGTATTTCCAGAATTATACAGACTGTATAATCATTGTTAGCTGGATTGGAGGACTGTCGACTGAATGAAGCTACCTGAAGCGGCTCGGCACCTTTTAGCGTTTGAGCGCGGAGACCTTACGGGTCGGCTGGCAGCACTCGAGGCCGCCTTCAGAGGTTGCGGCGTTGAGTCCGCTCGACCGTTGTGCGAGGAGAACGGAATCGCGCCAGATCTTCTGCATGCGGCCTTCGCCTTCAAGGTCGTTGCCGGTCAGATCAACGTGCTGATTCATGGGATCGGAATCCTGACTGCGCTGCCCTACATCCTGAAGGGCGGCGAGGAAATCCAAGAACTGTCCCTGGGAGCGGGCAACACCGGCCGGCCTTTCGACCTCGAAACCACCCACCGCGTTGCAGAGTTCAAGTTCATCAATTGGCGTGGAGGCGCCGAGTCGATTCGCCAGAACAGCTTGTTCAAGGATTTCTTCCGGCTCGCTGAAGCCGACACCACGAAGGTCCGCGAGCTGTATCTCCTCGAACTTGATCGACCGCTACGCTTCCTGAACGGCCGTCGTGCGCTTGCGAGCGTCCTGAGTCGCGATGAGGCGCTCCGGCGTGACTTCACCAATCGCTACGGCAGTCGGTTTGCGGTGGCGCGCGACTACTACAATCACCGGCGGGAACTGGTAAGCCTTATCGACATCACCAGGTTGGTCCCGGCGTTTGTTGCTTTCTTGCAGCTACCAGGTGCCGGGCAAGAGAGTGGCGATGAAGCGACCAGCTAACCCCGCAGTCGAGCGGACCGGGGCTCGCATTCGCTTGCCCCGGCCGCTCACCGCGAGCGTTAGCCGCCGGGTGAGTCGCCCATTTGCCTGATGCCCCGGAACACGTTGGTAAGGAGGGTCACATGCCCGAAACTGTTACAGTCCTCCGCGTACTAGTCGCTTCTCCCTCCGACCTCGATGACGAAAGACGGATTCTCGACGATGTTGTGCGCGAGCTGAATCTATCGTGGCAGCGACCACTCGGCGTGTCGCTTGAGCTACTAAGGTGGGAAACACATGTAGCACCTGGTGTCGGCGCCGAGCCCCAGGCAGTCATCGCGCAACAGCTCCCACCCGACTACGACATCCTCGTTGCCATGTTCTGGACCCGGGCGGGAACCCCCACTCAACGTCATGGGTCCGGAACCCTCGAAGAGTTCGAGAACGCGTACCAACGGTGGACACAGGATCCGCAATCAGTCCGCCTTATGATGTACTTCAAGACCGCCCCTGTCTCCCCGGATCAAATAGACCCAGCGCAACTTGAGCAAGTCATGCGCTTTCGGGATTCCCTTGCGCCCAGAGGGATCCTCTACACCACTTTCAGTGCCATCGAGGAGTTCGCACAGCTCGTGCGAATGCACTTGACGAAACAGGTGCAGGAGTTCCTCCAATCCGGCCGGCGTAGCCCAGCACCCTCCGCGCCGGCTGCGGTTCTCGCCAGAATCCCCTCTAGCCGTGATGCTTCAGTAGCCTCCGAATCAACCGAAGATGAGGGCTTCCTCGATCTCGTCGAAACTGGGGTGGCCGCCTCAGGGAGAGTGTCCGAGGTTCTTCAACACCTCACTGACGCCCTCGAGAACCTCAATCAGAGGACCGAGGAGGCCACCCGCGACATGCAGTCTATACCCGAGAATGACAAGTCCAAGCTGGCCGCCTACAAACGTATCTCCAACAGGCAGGCAGACAACATGGCGGACTTCACGGCTCGGCTGCGGTCCGAGCTGCCAATCCTCGATGACTCACTCTCCACATCACTAGATGCATATGGGCGTATGATCGCACTCTTGCCCGATTTCGGCGCAAACCCGCAGACGGAATCACAACTTCAAGAGGCTCTCCTCGCAGCCGCTCGCCTAAAGGAAGCTATGGTCCCATCCAAAGAAGCATGGAGCGCCTGCGGGCTTCGATTGCAGCTCTTCCGAGAGTTACCACTCAATTCAACCGCTCGAAGCGCGACCTTCTGAATCTGCTCGACACCTTCATTGCATCCTATGACCGCGCGCTCAACCTCCTAATTGCGATCCAGGCAACTGGTGACAGCATCCTGAAATCTTGGCGGCCTGAGCCACCCTCAGGGGGAATGCCAGATGAAGGTACCTCCTCATGAATCCAGAGAGTGAATCATCCGGCAGCCTAACAACTCGCTGCAGCTGACCCGGCTGGCGCGCGGAAAGTTGGAGCTTGTGTTGCCCGCCAAGTTGCCGCAAAATGAGTGGGGAACAGCCTGAGCCGCCGGGCCGCTGAGCTCGAGGCCGTTAGGCATCCTTCATGACGTTCCACCCTCGCGCGATCGCTGAACAGGCCTTTAAGATGGCTTCCGCTGAAGCCGCGCTCTTCGAGTTGCGAATGCGCTTGCGCGCTGGCGCGATCCCCGCAACCCGTGCTCTCCCTATCGACTCGAAGTTGTCATGCGTGCTTGACGCACTTCTGAAGCACTACCGGTCTGTGCTAAACGCGCCCGAGGTAATCATCATAGAGAAGGCATGTGCGCTAAGAAACAAGTTACTTCACTGTGAGTTCTCGTCCGCTCGCCAGCGCCTTAACGAACTCAATCCCCAGGCTCGTGCCGGTGGGGTTATATCGCTTGACGTCGCCGAACTCGATCCACCGGCGATCATCAATAAACTCGATCAGATCACGCTGGGCCAAGATGCAGGTCAGTCCGCCGTGGCCAATACGAAGACGAGGAAGCTCAGCGACGTTTTCGGTTGGCTTCTGGAATCTCAAGGGGCGGGCGAGTTCGACGAAGCCGCCCGTGTGTTCCGGGAGGCGATGTCCGTCCTCGACCGGCTTTCCGAAAGTAAAGAGTAGGATGCCTAGCATGCGCGTGAACCCGGCGGGCGAAACGGTGGTGGTTTCACGCGAATGCTTCGGCGCCGGTGGGTTATCGCCAGAACGCTAGGCGCAAGAGAAGAAGCAATAATAACGCTTGACAGCCATAACGTCACGCGTTACTATTAGGGCGTGATAAAGAGCTTCTCGTCCAGAGATGCAGAGAAGCTGTTCTTTCGAAGGAAGTCGTCAGGCGTTCCCGCGGACATTCAGAGAGTCGCACTCCGAAAGTTGTTGATCCTCGATGCTGCGGAAAAGCTCGACGACCTACGGGTTCCACCGGGGAATCGATTGGAGAAGCTTTCTCATGACAGGCAGGGACAACACAGCATTCGAATCAACGACCAATGGCGGATCTGCTTCCGGTGGTCGGGGAGCGATGCGTTTGATGTCGAGATTGTGGATTACCACTGAGAGGACAAACCGATGAGAGATAAGAAGATCACTCCGATTCATCCTGGTGAGGTTCTCCTGGAGGATTTTCTCCTTCCACTGGGGATAAGCCAGTATAAGCTGGCCAAGGACATCAGCGTCCCACCGCGAAGGATCAACGAAATCGTCCATGGGAAGAGGTCAATCAGCGCCGACACTGCTCTTCGCCTCTCCCGCTACTTCAAGCTCTCCGAGCGTTTCTGGCTGAACCTGCAGGCCCGGTTCGATCTCGAGACTGAGAAGGACCGGCTCAACGGACGGATCGAGGCAGAGGTAAAGATATTCGAGATAAGTCACGCCTAACCAGGCAATGCAGCCGACCGGCAAAGCCGGCGGCTGATGGCTGTGGTGGACGAACCGAGGCACAGTCCAAGGAGCAATCGTGGAACCATATGCAACGGCCGAGAACATCGAATCCAAGGCTCTGGCGTGGTTGGAACAAATCCGTCCATACAACCAGCATGAGATGCGGTTTAACGTGGCGGCGAGCGTTCTGCTCGTGATCGACATGCAGCGGTTCTTCCTCGACGCGGCATCCCCCACGTTCACGTGTGGTGG
>JALHUR010000001.1 GCA_022867325.1 Candidatus Aminicenantota bacterium
TCCTCGATGATCTTCTTGGCCAGGGGAAGGCCCAGGCCCGTCCCGGTCTCCTTGGTCGAGAAATAGGGCTCGAAGATGCGCTCGAAGACATCGGCCGCCATTCCGGCCCCGCTGTCCTCGAACCGGACCTCGATCGTCCGGCCGACCCTGCCGATCCCGACGGTCACGGTCCCCTGGCCGGGAATGGCCTCGACGGCGTTGATCAGAATATTCCTCAAGGCCAGTTTGAAGCGGACCTTGTCGCCCCGGATGATGAAGTCGCCGCCTTGGACCTCCTCCCGGATGGCGATGCGGCCGGACAGGATCTCCCGGTAGGGTTTGACCGTTTCCCCGACCGCTTCCAGCACATCGAACGGTTCCCGGCGGATCAGAACCTCCCGGGACGAATCGAGGAAGTCCCGGGCGATCCGCCGCAGGTTTTCGACTTCGCTCGTGATATAGGACACGGATTCGCGCAGGGCCTTTTCGAAGTCGGGACCCTTGTCCTCGAAGACGCGGAGGAGGTGTTCGGCCGAGAGCTGGATCGGCGTCAAGGGATTCTTGACCTCATGGGCGACCTTGCGGGCCATCTCGGCCCAGGCGGCCTTCTTGCTCATCTCGGCCAGCTCGGCCTCGTGGCTCTTGAGGCTCCGGACCATGGTGTTGAAGCCGTCGATCAGGGTTTTCATCTCGTCGCGCGAGGCGTGATCGACCCTGACCTCGAGGTTTCCCAGCCCGACCTGCCGGGTCCCCTCCAGAAGCTTCCGGACCGGCGCGACGATCATCCGGCCCACGGTCCGGGCAAAGACCAGAGCCAGCGCCGTGAAGAAGACCGTGATGAAGAACAGCGATTCGATGAAGTCCCGGGTCGCCCGGGCGACCTCCTGCCGCTCGAAGGGGAACGGGAGCGAAATGAAAAGAAGCGCGTCCCGATGGAGAAAGGGGATGGTCAGGTTTTGGAACGAATAGGTCCCGATCTTTTGGCGGAGGGTCGCGACGGGAGCGCGTTCGTAGGCCAGGGCGTAGTACGTTTCGCCGTCCATGAGGTCCGGCAGGAGCCCGGCGTCGAAGAACTCCCGGCGGCTCGAGGCCAGGAACCGCCCGTCCCGGAACAGGGTGATGTCGTTGCCGATGGTGGCGCCGATCCAATAGACCATATCCTCGGGCAGCGCCTCGGCTTCGGTCTCGTCGTCCGGCCGGAGGGAAAGGAAGTCTTCCATGATGCTCCGGGCCGTCAGGGCGTAGGTTTCGGCCTTGGCGATATAGGTCTGGGTGAAGATCCTGTCGAAGAAACTCCTGGTGAACAGGCTGACCAGGAGGAGCGGGATGAACGCGATGGCGGCGAAGGACGCGAAGACGCGGGTCGAGAAGGACCGGAGAGGATTCCGGGGATGCAACCGGCCCAGGCCGAGGACGAGCGCCAGCGCGGCCAGCGACGTCAGGCCGGCGGACAGGAGGAACAGGCGGATGGAAGCGACAACCAGGGAGACAAATCCCCTTCGGGGCAGACAAAGGGCGTAGATGCGGTCCTGGTGGGCAAAGACATGGGCATCGTAGGTTCGGTTCCTATCGGCGAGAACGGTCCATCGGGAGGGGCCGCCATCGGTGACGGAGCCGAGGAGGCTGTCCGGCAGCCCGGAGGAAATGCGGCGCGGATTGAACAGGGCGCGGCCTTCCCGGTCGAACACGACGACCGCGAAGTCGGTGGCCCCGAGCGAGGGCAGAGGGTTCAGGCGCAGGAGCTCGAAATAGGGATTGGCCGAGTAGAGAAAGGGGAGGAGTTCGTCGTCGAGAAGGACGATGACAAGAATCCGTCCCAATTTGGTCTCGCCCTCGAACCAGTCGCGGTAGCCGATTAGGAATTCCTTGACCTTGCCGAAAAAGGGGATCTGGCGCCTGAGGACGGTCCAGGCTGGGCTGTCCGGAAAGGGGAGATCCCGGCCCAGGATCCTGGGGATGTTCAGAGAAAAAGACGAAAGGCTCCGGCCGTTCGGGTCGAGGATTTCGACCCCGGAATACCAGTTGAATCTGGCCAGAAGGGTCCCCTCCCAGAGGGAATGGGCGAAGTCAAGACTTCCCGGCTGCCGGAGAAAAGTCAGGATATCCCTCTGTCTCCGGTCCAGCTCGGGCAGGGACTCCCGGGTGAAGAAGGCCGCCCACTGCTCTTGCGTCACGATGACGTCCTTGACGAGCTCTTCCATCAGGCCGCGGTCCCGGCCGCGGGACTCCTTGACGAGGAGGGCGCACAGGAATGCCGTTATCACGATCAGGCTTCCGGCCAGGACATCCGTGCGGCGCAGGAGTCCGGGTTTCCAGGCCAGCGCCAGGACGAGCGCCGTCA
>JALHUR010000083.1 GCA_022867325.1 Candidatus Aminicenantota bacterium
CCTGGATGACGATCCGGCGGTCGTTCCGCTTCTCGTCCCAGACGCCCATGGCGCGCAGGCTGAGATGGGCCGTGGCTTGGAACGACGCGCCCATCGCAATTTCCCAGCCTTTGTCGCGGCCTCGCCGGACGAAGACGGGCTGGAGCTCGAGCCTGAGCCGGTCCTCCTCGAGGAAACGAAGGCTCCCCCGCCAGAACAATGCGAATAAATCGTCATCGCGGCTTGTCCCGGCCGCAACCTCGATCCGGTTCTCGACCCTCCGCCAAAGATGGGAGGCATCGAAGGCAACGCAGCGAAAAGACCCCGGCTGGCCGAGCATGACATGGGGCCCCATGACGTCGAGGACCCGGCCGTAGGCGGCCGAGAGCCCCAGCGAATAATTATCCCGGTTCAGGACGCCCCGGGCAATCCGGCCGGCGGCGAGGTAGTTGCCGCTGAGCCTCAAGGCCATGCCGCTTCCCGAGGTCAGGCTCAGGCCGCCCGAACCCCAGGAAAAATCCCGGGAGAGGCCGAAGCCCCAATCACGGTCGAAGCCGATCCCCTGCATGGTCAGGGGCTGGAGGAGTTCGGCATGGCTGTCGAGCACGGACGACAATCCCAAGGCCGGCCGGTTGTGTCCGGCCCAGAGGTCGGCGAAACCGAGCTTGGATTTGAAATAAGCGTTATAGACCTGGAGCTCGGCCTTGGAGGAGTTGTCGGCGTCGTAGGCCAGCCGGACCTGAAGCGCGACGGCCCCCCAGTCTCCGCTCCGGCCCGAAAACCGGAGGAGGGCGTCGAAGCCCAGGCTGGGTTTCTGCATGGCGTCGTGGCGGGAGTGGGAGAAAAAAACGACCTTCGCCTCCCGCTCGGCACAGGCGGCGACGGCCTGGAGCTCGAGGAATAAGAGCGAGCTCCCGGCCTCGGCCCGCCCCGGCCGGGCGGCCAGGACAAGGGCAAGGGCCAGGATCGCCCGCCGCTTAGACATTGAATATGAGCCGGGCCCGCTGGATGACGGATTTGTCCTTGAGGAAGATGAGCCGGATCTCCCACTCCCCGGGCATGACGATATTGACGGGAAGGAGGTAGACGCCTTTCTTGTTGAGCTTGAACGGGACGTCGCCCGAGGCGTGGCCCCCCCGCATCGAGGGCATGTCGGACTGCCCGATAATCTCGAGGTCGGTCGCCTTGCGGCCTTTCCCGTCAAAGAGCTTGATCCGGAGGATGGACGTCCCCATCCTGGGCGTCTTGTCGAAATCGTAAACGAACGCGTAATCCTCGCCTATCCGGCATGTCTTGCCGAAACCGGGCAGAAGCGTGAATTCCTCCTCCTCGGCGGGCAGTATCGCGGCCAGGACAAGAAGGACGAGACCCAACAAAAGCCATTTCGATGTGTTGGACATGACTTTACCCTTAATTATTTATACTACTATTTTAATAGTGTTTCAGCCCCGTGTCAATCCCCTCGCGAGAATCCACGGACGGTAGTCCGTGGAGGGATAGCGAATCCCTGCTTCGGGGACAGGCGCTCCACCGCTTGCAAAGGATGGATCCCACGGACGTAAGGCTGAGGAGCTTCAGCCGGAAAATACGTGTCCCG